>JAPLCU010000206.1 GCA_026392045.1 Armatimonadota bacterium | reverse complement strand
ATAGTTGAAATGATCAAACGCATGCCCGATACCAGAGACTGCGCGTGTGCGAGCGCGTTGAAGTTTGCGAGGTTGGGATGAGAGATAGCTGAAAGCTGAAAGCGGAAAGCGGAAAGCCCCGGAAGGGACTGGTGTGAGCATTACCTCCGCTCGGTCTTCTTAGACGTTTAAGCACATATAGGATAGCAATATGCCAACATCAGATGACTCTCGACAATCTCAGAGGCCTTACTTGATAATACTTACGGTCATCGTTTATGCCGTTTTGTTATTCTTTCTATATACCGCAATGCCGTATTCGGTTAGCAAATTCTCATACTGCAAGTATTGCCGCGCGAAAAGAGATAGCACATGTTATGTGGGGCTAATAGAGCGTTCGAATATCGAGGAAAACAGTCTGACCTGGTATTGGCGGACGAATATTGATGCCAATCACAACCACGATTGGCAGCTTCGCGACAGCCAAAGGAGTTCTCTTGCAGGACCCATAGCCTGTGGCAGCTGTGCACGAGTGGATGACAGTCGTCTCGCCACATTATCCATTGATACAGAGATTGCAATTCTGAGCTCATTCAAGACTCCAGCCGAGCGAAAGGCATTTGCCGATAGCTTTCTTTATTGGAATTGGGATCGCAAATCATCGCTGGGAAACGAACAACGCGATAAGGCAATGCAGAAACTGCAAAACGCCTACAAGCAAAACCCCGCCCGCAAAGACTGGCAGAAAATCTTGAAGCAACTTGGCGTTATAAAGTAGTATAATTGATGTGACTCCAAACGACAGCGACTTATTACTTAAAACTTATAACTTAGGACTAATATGCAAAGAACAGTAGATTACAAACACGGCAAAATAATTATGATAGACCAGACGCGAATCCCCGCAGAACTGGCTACAATCGAGATAAGCAGCGTCGAAGCGCTTGCTGATGCCATAATAACCATGAAAGTGCGTGGCGCCCCTGCTATAGGCGTTGCAGCGGCAATGGGTATCGCGCTGGCCGCCCGCAACAGCGTTACTGACGACCCAAAGCAGGTCTTCGAGGCCATGGAGCAGGCTGCGGCCACTCTAAAGACAACTCGCCCTACCGCCGTTAATCTATTTTGGGGAATTGAGCGGATGCTGGATGCTGCCCATGCGGCCCTTGAGATTACCTCATCGGCGGATGAGTTGCGCGATGAAATGGACCACCTCGCCATGGCAATGGTTCACGAGGACGAAGAGGTCTGTCGGATACTCAGCGCCTACGGCGCGGCGGTTCTGCCGACAGAAGCCCACGTTCTGACCCACTGCAACGCTGGCGCGCTCGCATGCGTTGGCTACGGCACGGCATTGGGCGTTATCCGCGCGGCTATCGAGCATGGCAAGAAGATTCATGTCTACGTCGCCGAGACTCGCCCACGCCTGCAGGGGATGAAACTCACATGCTTCGAATTATTGCAGGACAAGATTCCCGTGACGCTTATCACAGACAGCATGGCAGGAATGCTCATGCAAAAACGCAAGATCAACTGCGTGATTGTCGGCGCTGATAGGATTGCTGCCAATGGCGACGTCGCAAACAAGATCGGCACATATTCCCTGGCGGCGCTGGCGAAGTATCACAACGTCCCGTTCTTTGTTGCGGCGCCGACCTCCACGATTGACGCGTCCCTCGCCACCGGCAGCGATATACCAATCGAAGAGCGCTCACACGACGAAATAACCCACATAGACGGCCACCGAGTAGCGCCAATGGGTGTTGAGGTGATCAATCCCAGCTTCGATGTCACTCCGGGCACGCTCATAAAGGCGATTATAACAGAAAAGGGCATAGTTATGCCGCCATACAAGCAGAATTTGAAATAGGCGGGGATAGGGAATAGGGATAGGGAACAGGCAATAGGCACGGGAGGGCGAAGCTCCCGCTGAGCCGCTGGAGGATCCCGCGATATTCGATAGAGGATGCACACAATGATATCCGAAGCAACAATCAAAGAGCTGATCAGAGACATACCGGACTTCCCCGTGCAGGGGATACTTTTTCGCGATATCACCCCGATATTGCAGGACGCTAAGGCGTTCAAGCAAATCATCTGCACTATGTGCGAGATGGTGCAGGAGCTGAAACCCGATGTGATCGTCGGCATCGAATCCAGAGGGTTCATATTGGGCGCACCGATTGCGCTTGAGCTGGGATTGGGATTCGTGCCGGTTCGGAAAATGGGCAAGCTCCCGTATGACACCATCCAGGCGGAGTATGCGCTGGAATATGGCACGAACGTGGTGGAGATACACCGCGATGCCCTTGATCACGGCGCCCGCGTGGCAATAGTGGACGACCTCCTCGCCACCGGCGGCACCGCCAAAGCCGCCGTGCAATTGGTCGAAGAGCTAGGCGCAACGGTCGCTGGTCTAAGTTTTCTTATAGAACTCAAGTTTCTGCAGGGGCGCAAACTATTGCAGGGCTATGATGTGCGCGCCGTTGTAAAATACTAGTTGAATATAATCTTCGGCATCAGGATACCGAAGCAATACTAGTTGAATATAATCTTCGGCATCAGGATACCGAAGCAACTAATACTAGTTGAATATAATCTTGGCAATTAGCGATCTGAAAGCCATCTGATCATTCTCACGCGATTTCCTGGGCAGTCGCAATCGAACTCGACCACATCCATCGCCTGCCGCATCAGGTATATGCCCATTCCGTGATCCATCAGCTTGGCCGGATCGGGTGTCGACACGACGCACGGATCGAATGGCTTTCCCTCATCCATGATCTCAATCACTATCGCCTTTGAGCATACCATACACAGCAATTTGATCTTGCTTTCGCCCTTGACCGGGGAGCCATGCCTGTAGGCGTTTGTAAGCGCTTCACCGACAGCTATCTGAATATCGCAAATCACCTCTTCAGCAATGCCCTGTTCCTGCGCCGCGTCCAACACCACCCGTCTCAGCGCTGCAATAACCGATGGATCGCTTACCGTTTGGCGCTCATAGGTTTTCCAATCCGCGTCCTCAGACGATGATGGCGCTGCCGTTTGCTTGGAGCCCGAATCCAGTGGAGATAAGCCAAAAAAAGGTCCGAAGCCGCTCATACCTATCATGCGCGCCACTGTCTTTGAAATGGAAACCATTTTAAACTCGACCCGCGATTCATCGCAAAGTCGTTTTGCCTGCAGCAAAGCCTTCAGACCGCTGCTGTCTATCATCGACACCTCCGCCAAATCCAGAACCAGTGGAGATTTGTCCTCTATCACAAACTCCCTGACCAGGTTTAAGACTTCCTCGGCGTTAGTGTAATCAATATTATATGGAATCTGCAATGCCGTCTGTGTGCTTTGTGCCGATTCCATATCCAGCAGCTTGAGTTGTAGTCCACTCATGTTCTTTTAACCCCCCGTTTGCATTCCCCACAATCGTTCTAATACCTTCAAAAGATACTGCCATCAAAGCAATATCATCTTTACAAGACATCCCCTGCTCGGTCTGAATA
>JAPLCU010000159.1 GCA_026392045.1 Armatimonadota bacterium | reverse complement strand
CATATAGGCAGTAGCGAGACCGGTTACCAAATTGGTCGCGCCGGGGCCTGATGTAGCAATGCACACGCCCACCTTGCCGGTTGCGCGCGCATAGCCGTCGGCAGCATGAGCCGCGCCCTGCTCGTGCCTCATCAGCATATTGACCAGGTCTTTTCGATCATACAAAGCATCGTAGATCGGGATAGCCGAGCCACCCGGTATTCCAAATACTATTTCTACGCCATGGTCAATCAAAGATTGCACCAGGCCTTGAGCTCCTGTCATTTTCAATTTAATTCTCCTCAATTGGGTGCTGGATGTTAGGAAATAGACCCATAGCCCACACAAAATCTATTCGACGATTGCTCCTTTTGCGGCTGAAGAGACACAACGCGCGTAACGCGCGAGATATCCCTCCTTAACTCGCGGTTCGGGAGCTTTCCACTCCGCGCGCCGCGCTGCGAGCTCTTCGTCGGACAATTTCACGTCCATACGCTTATTTGGTATGTCAATGCTAATGATATCGCCGTCTTTAAGAAAACCGATAGGTCCGCCGGATGCCGCCTCGGGTGAAACGTGACCTATGCACGCCCCTCTGGAAGCGCCGGAAAACCGGCCATCGGTGATAAGAGCGATATCTTTGCCCATGCCCATCCCGCATACCGCGGCGGTGGCAGTAAGCATTTCTCTCATTCCAGGACCGCCTTTTGGCCCTTCATTGCGAATAACTATCACTTCGCCTTTCTTAATCTTCATCTCAAGAAGCTCTTTTACGGCGTCATCCTCACACTCAAAGACTCTGGCTGGTCCTTCAAAAACCCAAGCCTCGGGGTCAACAGCAGACTGCTTCACCACCGCGCCATCCGGGCAGAGATTGCCTCTCAAGACAGCCAAACCGCCAATCTCAGAATACGGGTTCTCGATGGTATGAATCACGTCATCGTTAGCAATTCGAGCCTTTTCGATGTTCTCGCCCACCGTTGCGCCGGTTACTGTCATCACAGAAAGATCTATCAGGCCTTTCTTGCTGAGTTCCTTCATAACCGCCGGAACTCCGCCTGCTTCGTCCAAATCCTGAACATGATGAATCTCCTGCCTGGCAGGATCATCAGACGGATGAGCGATAGCCGGGCTGAGCGTTACCAGATGCGGTGTCTTAGCGCTCACCTCGTTAAGCATTTCCAGCTCAAACGCCACCTTTGCCTCGTGGGCGATAGCAGGCACATGCAAAGTTGTGTTGGTCGAACAACCCAGCGCCATATCCACCGCGAGCGCATTCTTGAACGCAGCTTCGGTCATAATATCACGCGGCTTGATGTCTTTATCGAGCAACTCCATAACCTTGATGCCAGCTTTTTTTGCCAATCTAATTCGTGCGGCGTAAACGGCGGGAATGGTGCCGTTGCCGGGGAGACCCATACCGAGCGCCTCGGTAAGGCAATTCATGGAGTTGGCCGTAAACATACCCGCGCAGCTTCCGCAACCAGGGCAAGCAGCCTCTTCCATCTCAGAAAGCTCTTCTTCGGTAATCTGACCGCTCAAAACAGCGCCCGCGCCCTCAAACATCTGCGTGACCGATATATTCTTGCCTTTATATCGCCCAGCAAGCATCGGGCCGCCGCTCACCACTATTGCCGGAATATTGACCCGCGCAGCCGCCATAAGCATTGCTGGTATAATTTTATCACAGTTAGGAATAAGCACAAGGGCATCAAACGCATGCGCTTTTGCCATGCATTCGATAGAGTCGGCAATGATCTCGCGCGTAACCAGCGAGTATTTCATCCCCTCATGACCCATCGCGAGGCCGTCGCACACGCCGATAACTCCAAACTCCATCGGAGTGCCGCCAGCAATTCTCACTCCTGTTTTCACGGCTTCGGCGATCTTATCGAGCTGAATATGACCTGGCACGATCTCATTCCACGAGTTCGCAATTCCAATGAGCGGGCTATACATTTCCTCGTCGATGTAACCCATTGCCTTGAACAGCGAACGAGGCGCGGCTCGCTCAATTCCAGTTCGTAACACATCGCTTCTCATGCCAATTCACCTCACATAACAAAAATGCCTCTCAACCCATGGCTAGGGACGAGAGGTCATAGATACTCGTGGTACCACCCTAATTCGACCATCGCCGACACGCGACTCAAGTCCTCAGGCACGCTGTAACGGGCGAATCCCGGGCGGATCTAGTAAGATCATCACATATAGATAATCCGTTCTCCCGCCAGCTCCAAGGTGAGCTTCAGCAGCACCGGTCCCCCCGCTTTCCAGCTTCCGCAGGGTCTCTATAGTCAACTGTCAGTGCGCTTACTTGTCCTCATCATAGCCTTTGCTAACCAGATTGTTGATATATAATATCATATTTTGGCAGGACTGGTCAATAATGAAGCAAAAAAGAGGGCAAGGGATTTAATCGCGAAATGGCGAAAGAGCGCGAAAACGCGAAGCGGCGGGTGATATTTCGGGATTTTCGATATGCTGCGGGAACGGCTAAAACATCAGAGCTCCCAATTTAGGTAATTCAAAAGTTCCCGCAGCTATGTAAACGAAAGCTGCGGGAATTGAAGTTTGATGAATATTGCGAGGTTAGTTAAAACCGACATTCCCGCATCTATGAAAATGCGTTTTTTGTCAAGACCCACGCTTAAATTTTTAGTCTATTACGCTTTCTAGGAGTCTTACGTCAACGGCGCCGCTATATCGGGCGCAAGATGACGTAAGGCTCCGGTCGGGTAAGCGGC
>JAPLCU010000170.1 GCA_026392045.1 Armatimonadota bacterium | reverse complement strand
ATCTCCATAAGCCTGCGGTGCATATCGCAGAGCAGGTCATTTATGACGCTTAGGTCATGGCGAACAGCATCGGGATCAGAATACATCGCAATTATGATTTCCTGACCGTAGAGGTTTATGGCGATATTCAGCACGCTTGCGATTACCGGCAGGCCAAATAATGGAACTGTGAAGCCTGTGTTTACGAAAGCCCGAGCTGCGCGCACGGCCAGATTCCACGCTTCGTTGGTGTCCAAATCAACAGGTTGTAGTTCGCCTGTGGGCGTAGTTAAATAATGTGCCTGCCAGTTGCTGGCGCCGTCCAAATCATAAACATGCGCGCCAAGTATCTTGTCCACAAAGTGAACGCCATATAGCCACGTTTCAATTACCTGCGGACGGAATACGTGAGGGTCTAGCAGTTGTTCCGCATGCTCAGCAAGATCGTCTAATGCTTCTTCCACCCAGGTTTCGGGGTCTTCGTAGATATTGGTCTTGCCGCAACCAGTTCGGCCATTTAGAACGAATGGGAGGTCCGATAGTTTTCCGGCAAACAGGCTGCGCATGCGGTCAAAATGGTGTTCCCGCGCCTGGATTAGAGCCGGATCGGATAGGATTTGAATGGTGTATGAGTTCACAATTCCTGGCCCTTTCTTCCCTTCTATTCCCTGTTCCCTATAACCTGTTCCCTGACGTCACTGTCTCTCGATAGGGTGGGGAGCGTTTTTCGCTTCGGTGATGCCTAATATTATGATTCCGATTACAACCAACACCACGCCCATCCACATTGATTTTGTCGGCTGCTCTCCAAGAAAAATCCACGCATTGATTATTGTGATTATCGGAAAGAAGCTAGTGACAACGCCCGCGGTGGATGCGTCCAGCAGCTCAAATCCCTTAGCCATAAAGGCACAAGACGCTACGGTAGCGAAGGCTATAAACACAAACAGTGAGGTCCAGAATGTGGGGCTCAGAGCCCCGTGTATGTTATGAAAAATCAACGCGGTCGGAAGAGTGATTATTGCCGAGAACGCAAACATGTAGGCAACGCTGATAGAGGTAGCCACCCCGCGATCTGATAGAAGTTTCTGAGATATTGCGTAAACCGCCCATATTGGAGCAGAGAGTGCGACAAGAGAGTTACCCAGTAGGTAATTCGAAGACATGAGATCTGCTTTTCCGCCGTTCCACGCCGCCAGAAATACCCCAGCCAAGGCAGCGACCATTCCAATAAACTTGAGCGGGCCTATGCGGTCTTTCAATATGAAATAGCTGAGTATTACCAGCGAAATAATTTCAAGTTGCACTATAATGCCGCTTGCGGATGCTGTGGTATAATTCACGCCCACGATGAATATTGTATGATTGAGGCCGAGCCCAGCCGCGCCCATAACCGTCAGCAATATATCCTGCCTGCGCAGTTGCATATTCTGCCCTCGCGCTTTTCCAATGCCAAAGAGTATCAGCGCGCCAATGGCAAACCGCACAAATCCGAGGCTGAAATAATCTACAGACCGTAGAGCGAACTTGATACATACAGGCGATGTGCTCCAGCAGATTGTTGCACAGATGACATAGAAGAATCCTGCGGCTTTGCTGCGGCCATTTCTCTGTTCGGTTGTAGATGCCGAGTTCATATCAGGGATATTATAGCATATTGAAAAAAAACGGGCCGGATTGCAAATCCGCCCGAACATGTTCTAAAGAAGCTCGCGGACATCCTTCACAAAGGCCGATATATCTTCTTGAGTAGTCGCCCAGGAGCACATTAGCCTGGCATCGCCCTCGCCTAGTAGAGTGTAGAAATGCCAGCCGCGGTCGTGTAAACCTTCGCTCAGCGATTCTGGCATTTGGACGAATAATGCGTTCGCTTCGCGTGGGAAGAGGATTTCGAGGCCGATTTGCTTCAGCTCGCTTTCTAAAATGGCGGCGCATTGATTGGCGCGCATAGCATGTGTGAGCCACGCGCCGTGTTCGAGAATTCCGACCCAGGGAGCTGAAATATATCGCATTTTTGATGCGAGTTGGCCAGCCTGCTTGCGCCTGTAATCGAACTCATGCGCGAGGTCGTGGTTGAAGAAAACTATTGCTTCGCCTATCGCGAGACCATTTTTTGTGCCTCCGAAAGATAGAATGTCCACCTCGGCTTTCCATGTGAGTTCTTTGGGCGCTGCGTTGAGGCTTGCGACGGCGTTTGCAAAGCGCGCGCCGTCCATGTGCACGTGCAAGCCGAGGCTGTGCGCTGTCTCTCCAAGCTCGCGAATCTCATCGGCAGTATAAACTGTGCCTAGCTCGGTAGTTTGGGTTAGGCTCAGGGCTCGCGGTTTAGTGTAATGAACATCAGAGCGGTATTCCACAGCATTTCTTACTGCATTCGGCGCGATTTTGCCGTTTTCGC
>JAPLCU010000140.1 GCA_026392045.1 Armatimonadota bacterium | reverse complement strand
GAAGACAAGTCCAGGCCATCGCTGCCGCCTGAAGAAGTGGTCGCTAACGGCCCGCAGGTGGATGGCGCGTGTTTCGTGGTGCCGAGGGTGGTGGAGACGTAATAATGGCCGATAGACTTTTTGAACTAACCACACACGAGCTTCATGACCTACTCAAGAGCAAACAGGTCAGCGCCGTAGAGGTCGCCCAGAACTTTATCGAGCGTATAGACGCCGTCGATGGCAAGGTGCGCTCTTTTGTGACCACAACCCCCGAACTTGCGCTTGAGCAGGCTAAGGCGATTGACGAGGCCATCGCAAAAGGCGAGAAACTTGGCGCGCTCGCAGGCATCCCAGGCGCGATCAAAGACAATATGAACACGCGCGGTATTTTGACCACGTGTTCTTCAAAGATACTCTATAACTACAAACCGGTCTATGACGCTACGGTTGTGCAGAAGCTTGGTGAAGCAGGCGCGCTGACCGTTGGCAAGACCAACCTGGACGAGTTCGCTATGGGTTCCTCTTGCGAGAACTCCGGCTTTTTCCCCACCCACAACCCCTGGAATCTTGATAAAGTCCCGGGCGGATCAAGCGGAGGTTCGGCTGCGGCTGTTGCTGCCGATGAATGCGCGTTCTCGCTTGGCTCAGACACAGGCGGCTCCATCAGGCAGCCGGCGTCTTTCTGCGGCGTTGTCGGGTTAAAACCGACCTATGGGCGAGTTTCACGCTATGGCTTGATCGCGTTTGCCTCATCGCTCGACCAAATCGGGCCGATTACCAAAGATGTTACCGACTCCGCGCTCGTATTCAACGCAATCGCTGGCAAAGACCCTTGCGATACAACCTCGCTGGATATCGAGACCCCAGACTTTACCAAGGCGCTTCGAGATGACGTCAAAGGCCTGAAAATTGGCGTACCCAAAGAGTTCTACGGGCAAGGGACAGACCCTGACGTGGAAAAGGCAGTCAAAGATGTCATTAATATGCTCGCTGGCCTCGGAGCTGAGTATAAAGAGATTTCTATGTCGAGTGTTAATTACGGCCTGCCGGTGTATTATATAATCGCGCCTGCTGAGTGCAGCTCAAACCTCGCAAGGTTCGATGGCGTTCGTTATGGCCTGCGCAGCAAGGGTTCTACAGACACAATTGCGATGTATGAAAAGACCCGCGAGGAAGGCTTCGGCGCAGAGGTGAAGCAAAGAATCATGATCGGCACCTACGCGCTATCGGCGGGTTACTATGACGCATATTACCTAAAGGCACAAAAAGTGCGCACGATGCTTAGAATGGATTTCGAGAAGGCGTTTGAGGAATTTGATGTAATCATCACCCCAACTTCGCCATCTGTAGCGTTCGGCATTGGCGCTCTTGCTGATGATCCTTATGCGATGAAGCTGGCAGATGTCTGCACGATTCCTGCAAATTTGGCAGGTATTCCGGCAATCTCAATTCCCTGCGGTTTCAAAAACGGCCTTCCAATCGGCCTGCAGATCATCGCCAAAGGCCTCGACGAAGAAACCTTGTTTAGAGTTGCATACACGATAGAGCAGCATACGCAATGGCATAAGAAAAAACCAAATTTATAAGCTATAGGAGGCGAAGGGTCGTGTGAACCGGGATATCTATCCCCTGTTCCCTATTCCCTGTTCCCTAACGATGATAGAGTATGAACCAGTAATTGGCATGGAAGTTCACGTTGAGCTCCAGACCGAATCTAAAATGTTTTGCGGGTGCAAAGTGGACTTTGGCGGCGACCCTAACACGCGCTGCTGTCCCGTTTGCCTTGGGTTGCCTGGCAGTTTGCCGGTGGTGAATGGTCGAGCAATCGAGTATATGGCCAAAGCCGCGATTGCCCTGGATTGCAGTATCACGCCGCAGAGCATATTCCATCGCAAGAACTATTATTATCCTGATCTGCCGAAAAATTATCAGATTTCGCAGTATGATAATCCGCTTGGCGTGGATGGCTATGTGGAGATTACCGTTGGCGGAATAACTAAGAAAATCGCCGTTCGCCGTGTGCATATGGAAGAGGATACCGGCAAGCTGATTCATGTTGAGGGCAACTTCAGCCATGTAGATTACAACCGCAGCGGTGTTCCGCTCATGGAAATCGTGACAATGAATCCTCCGCCGCCGGGTTATGATCAGATTCAATCGGCAGATGAAGCTCGCGAATATTTGCAGCGGCTCCGTCAGATTTTGCTCTATCTTGGCGTTTCAGATTGCAAAATGGAGGAGGGGAGCATGCGCTGCGAGCCGAATATTTCCATACGGCCAAAAGGTCAGGAGAAATTCGGCACCAAAACCGAGATCAAGAACCTCAATTCATTCCGCTCGGTTTATCTTGGGGTGGAGTATGAACTTAAACGCCAGGAGAAACTGCTGCGCGAGGGTGGAACCGTTGTTCAGGAGACAAGGCGCTGGGATGATAGCCGCGGCATGACCGCCAGCATGCGCACCAAAGAGGTGGAGCAGGAATATCGATATTTCCCTGAACCCGACCTTGTACCTATGAGGTTTGAATCCGATTGGATAGAGAATCTGCGCTCCAGCCTTCCTGAATTGCCAATGGCCAAGCGGGACAGATTTATATCGCAATACGGAATCGCAGAGGTAGACGCTGAAGTGCTGGTTGACTCTCTGGACCTGGCGAATTTGTTCGATAACACAGCCAAGCATACAAAAGACCCGAAAGCGGTCGCAAATTGGATCACCGGCGAGTTTTTGAGGCTTATAAATGCCACTGGCACGGCTATTTCAGACACAAAACTTACTTCAAAACACATTTGCGGGATGATTGATATTATAGAAAACGGCACAATCAACCGAAATATAGCTAAGACTGTGTTTGAAGATATGTTCAACACCGGCAAGCAGGCCGATCAGATCGTTGAAGAAAAGGGTCTGAAGCAGGTTACAGACACTGGCGCCATCGAGGCCGCAGTCGATAAAGTAATTGCTGACTGCCCGAATGAAGTTGAGCGTTTCAAGGCTGGTGAAGAGAGACTTGTTGGTTTCTTTGTAGGTAAAGTTATGAAAGAAACCCAAGGCAAAGCCAACCCGGGTGTGGTTAACAAGCTTCTGAAAGAGAAATTAGGCTAATCCAAAAGCATATAAAGACACTATTTTGGGTTTTCGCGATTAAAAAGGATTGTAAGCAAAAATGAGATTCGGATGCTGTATGCCGCTGGACCGTATTGAAGAGGTCCAAAATGCGGGTTTTGATTATATTGAGCTGCCTGTTGCAACGGTGAAACCTGAGTCGCCTGATTCGGAGTTTGAGCCTGTTCGCGACCGCGTGAGGCAGTTTGAGATCGTGCCGTTGGCTTGGAACTGCCTTTTGCCGCCTGATATTAAGGTCGTAGGCCCTGAGGTGGACATATACCGCATCGAGCGCTACCTGCGTAACGCTTTTCATCGCATTGAAGAGCTTGGCGGCGAGATTGTCGTCTTCGGAAGCGGAGGAGCCCGGAAAATCCCAGACGGCTTTCCTTCTGATGAGGCCGGGGAGCAGCTTGTGGATTTTCTTACAATCTGCGGGCAGGTTGCGGGCATTCACGGCATCACGGTTGCCATCGAACCTCTTAACAGGAGCGAAACCAACACCATCAATTCCGTCAAAGAGGGCCTCGAACTCGTAAAGGCGGTTGACCATCCATTCGTGAAGCTTCTAGTCGATTTCTATCACATAATGGTTGAGAACGAGCCACTCGAAAGCATCCTGGAGGCTGGCGATGAGATTGTGCACGTACACACAGCCGACACCAATCGGCATTTCCCCGGCAGTGGCTCCTATCCATACGCCAGATTTTTTGAAATACTCAAAGAGATCGGCTACCAAGAAGGCGTGTCCGCCGAATGCGGCTGGAGCGACTTTTTTGTGGATTCAGTAAAGGCGTTAGAGTTTCTGCGGAGTTTTGATAGCTAGCATTGTTCAGAGATAGGATAGATGGAAAATATTATGAAAATATTTTCTTGTAGTATATCCATTGTTATGTCTTGTAGGGTATAATTAATGAGGAGAGCAAAGTGCCCAGTGTAACAGTGGTCTACTTCAAGGACGCAGATGAGAGTGTCCCAATAAGGAACTGGTTTGATGAATTCGTAGCTGCAAGAGACGAGCGCGCACTAGCTAAGTGTAAGGCTTGTCTAAAGTATCTCAGGGATAATGGTCTAGGGTGCCGGCGTCCATATGCAGACTACTTGAGAGATGGTATATACGAACTACGAACCCAATTCGGGGGTCTGAACTACCGTATTCTTTACTTCTTCTCTGGATATAGGGTGGCTGTAGCTGCTGTTGGTCTCGTAAAAGAAGGAAAGGTTCCGGACAAGGAGATCGACCTAGCAATAGCACGTAAGAAGCTATATGAGTTGGACCCGGAAAGGTATAGTTATTATGAGTAAGGCAAAGAAAACATGTGATGCAGTAGAGCTGATGGATAAATGGTACGGCCAAATTCCCGGTTGGGATGAGATGGTTGCAGAAGAAGAACTTAAGATACAAATTGGTCAAGCCTTATACGATCTAAGATATTCTGTTGGCATGTCCCAGGCTGGTCTCGCTAGACTGGCTGGTAGTAGCCAAGCTATTATATCTAGGGTCGAAAATGCTGACTATGACGGCAATGCTATTGAGATTCTGAAACGCGTGTGTTTTGCTCTGCATACAAAGATAAGTATACAGTGCACACAGCTCCCTAGTAGTCAGCCAACATGTCAGATTGCTCTCACACCCTGATCACATACTGGGATTTTACGGGTCCATTGGAGAAATCCTGTGAGCCTTTTTGTGTAAGTGGAAGAATGAGAGTTTCCTGTGAGTTTGATAGAATCTACCCTTCCTCAAATTTCTCCCCAGACCTCAAACACATTTCTGCTTTAGCCAATTGGCGGCCGATATACATTGCGTGGTTGATGTCTGCTATAGCGCAATCTCTGTTGAGTTCATATTGGATTTTCTCGGCTTTCTTTGAACGATATTCGTGGAGAGGCGTGCCATTGTCGTCAATATGTTTAACCACTATTTCCTCGTCCTCAATACTCACCATAAACTGCCCATTAGCATCCATTTCCAGCGAAAAAACTTTGGAATTGGCTACGCGCTTCGCCTCATCATACTTAGATGGATCGATGCTTATCGAATGGCTGATAATTGTTATCGGCCCAATTTCGATTCCGGCCTCTTTTGCCACAATTTCCTGAGCATTCATAAGCCCATACACATTTTTGAGCCATGCATCGAGCGCGTTATGGGTGCGATAGGTGGCTGTGAGGGTCAGTTTATGGTCGAACACTCTAAAGAACAGCGACACCAGGCAGGGCGCGTCATCGGCGTCAATATCTTTATGGCTATCCCAAAGCGCCAGGTAGCAGTCGCGGTCTTGCGGGTTCACCTTGAGCCGCTGGGCGAATTTGCTCAGAGCGTCGAATCCGTAATATTCGCGGATTCTGTTTCCATAGGTATATGAATGGTCATCAGAGAGCAGACCCACGAGCATATCATGCTGATATTGTATAAGTTCTTCGAGAGAAAAGTTATACATACTTAGATATTCAGCCTGGTCAACTTTAGGGTTTCGCACCACCACTCGCACATTCTGAAGCTCCTGCCGATCGCCCTTCCTCAAATGCACAAGATGCCCGAACCTTACCAGGCGGTATATGAGTTCTCGCCAAGCTTCAAGCGGAGAATCTTTTACAATGTTATGGTTCCTCGGCTCGCTTGGGAAGTGCGAAACTTCCACTTTGGGCAATTCGATCTGAATCCTATCGCCTGTGACTGCATCGACCGGTGTATAGGTTTGTATAGATGTGTATAGGTTTTCACGTGAAACTTGATCTTTAAGATCGCCTGCTGAAAATATACGCGGGGTGACAACGAAGCGCTCTGGGGTTACCAGATCGTCAATGATCCGCGTGCGCCCTTTAATTCGCGTGACAGTCTCCCCGAGGCTGACGCTTTTTTCCAGCCCATCCTTGAAGAATGCGATCAAATCTTCAGCGGAGCCGGATTTATTGGCGCCGCATATTACCAGTTGGCCGATTTGCGGGTTGTATAGCAAATTTCTGAGCAGGTGAGGTAAGCCGTTACCGAAAAGAGTTCCGATAACTGCGATCTTGGATGTGGCGGGGCTAAGATCGACGTTCATCTCGGCAAGAGCTGCTTCCACGAACTCGACCTTGCTCCAAAGCGTGACTATCCCCACGCGCCCGTGAGGGTTAACAATTCTAAGCTTATTGCCAAAATGAAGCGGTTTGAACTCCATTTCGGCGTTTTTTGCATCACTTTCCTGCATTTGAGAAGTGCCCCCGGGGTCCGCCGACATTCTGAAAACCCGTATTGAAATCGCGATAAAGAGACTTGTAATTCTTGATTCGGTGCCACTTTTTGATATATCCCTCGGGCAGATCCTGCACGATTTCCACGTCATTCCACCCGTTAACTAGAGGAAAAGCGTAGTAAGGGAACTCAGATGGGACGTTACTGACATACACAACCTGGATAGGCGTTCGCTCCATTCGCGCAAGGTAAACGCGGTGCATACCGTCGTTTAGGATTTTCACGGTTGTGCCGTCGGCCTCTTTGGATTCCTCGATCACCGGCGGGAGCACGTCGATTGGGTCGTCATAACCCTCCAGCCAGATCGAGACATAACCGTCGAGCTTAAAAAGATCAATGCCATGCTCCTGCAGTGCCCATTTGAGGTCGCGCACTTTCATGATTTCCTTGTTGAGCACATATCGCTGCGCGGGGGCGATTTCGTCTGTATGAATAACCGGCAGCTCGATTTCTGAATTCAAGTAAGGGATAGCGTCTGGATGGGTGAGCATTCTCACCTTGCGCATGTTCGCGATAAGTTCCTCGCTGCTATGGCGTTCGATACGTGTTATGTTCAATTGATTCACCTCGTTATGGCAATAGATTATATAAAATAATTAGTCAGTAATTCGACTTGCTATGGCGGAGGCTCCGTAAGCGCCTTTTCCATCAGGCTATCAGACCATCAAACCATCGAACCCTTGCACGCCGCCCACAAATCGAGCGATAAAATTTCCGATATGCTTGCCACTGTGGCGGTTGGGGCAGGGGACTGCCCGTTCAAAATCTGAATTATATGCTCAGCCTCACGGTCCGGCCTTGCCAGCACCCACACGGCTTTCATTCCAAGCTCCAGGGCCGGAAGAATATCGTGCGTATAAGTGTCGCCGATCATCACGGTTTCTTCCGGGCGCAGGTCAAGTTCCTCAAGAGTGCGCAGGAAATTGGCATGGTTCGGCTTTCGAAACCCCGTGCGGCAACTTAATATTATCACATCAGCGCATTCAATTACACGCGGCAGCGCTCGCTCAACCCCTGCATAATACGGGTTCCAGATATCGGATAGCAGCCCGATCTTCAGCCCTCGATCTTTCAGGGCGATAACGGTGTCGGTTGCGCCTTCCAGTTCTTTGGGGGCAGTGCGCTGAGAATGCCAGAGGTCGAAAACTTCTGAACAAGCTTGCGCATCCATATCGCCGAATCGCGCCTCAAGCGCCTTGCAAGCGTGGCTGGCGGATTCAAGCTCCGTGGTCATAATAATCGACGCGATTTCAGCCGCGGTTGCGCCTTTGATTATGGAAGCTATTACTTTATTCGGCGCCACGGGCGGGCCTGTGACAAGGGTTGCGCCGATATCGAAAATGGCTGCTTTGATGGGTGCGTCAGACTGGGGCATTTGCCCACTCCACTACTTCAACACCGCACTTGATGAGCAAGTTTATGCCGTCTAAGGCGCCCTTATTGTCCCTTCTTATTACCACCCGAGCGATTCCCGAAGAAATCATCAGCTTTGCACACGTAATGCAGACATCTGCATTCACATATATAGTTGCGCCTTCCACAGGCAGGCCGCGCTTGGCGCATTGACAGATGGCGTTCTGCTCGGCGTGCACACAGACCTTGAAATCTTCGGAACCAGCCTGATCTTTAAGGCACAGCAGCGTGTCGCAGCAGTGTTCATGCCGGCTGGGGACCCCGTTGTAGCCGTGCGAGAGTATGCGGTGGTCAAAGGTTATCACAGCGCCGACCTTCTTGCGCAGGCAAGTTGAGCGTCGAGCTATAGTATAGACCACATCCATATATATTTCATCGAATGACGGGCGGTGGTTTTTCAATTTCATACCTCATTGGTTTGTTATACAACTATTTTACAAGGTGCCAGGCAGCAAAGCAATAAAAATATTCAGTTGAACTTTGGGGCAATATGCTCAGAGATTACCGTCTATATAATATGTGGAACAACCGATAATTACGACGTTGACAAGGCGGCTTACTGATGGTATGTTCTTTTGATAGCTGATAGGTGAAAAACAATGCGGTTAAGATACGAGATAAAATTATTTGTTTTAGTTGGACTGCTGGCAGGGATGCTAAGTGTAAGCGCTTGTGCGGATGATTGGACCTGGCCTGCAGATATGAGCATTGCGGGGTTTGCTCTCTCGCAGATCGGCGGTAATGTCGGCGTGGATGGCTCTGGAACGGCCACGGCCAATATTCTTATTCCGGGTGTTGGGCAGAAACCCATTAAGCTGATTAGAAGTTCTTCTGGCGACATTACTGGAAACCTCGAGTTAAATACAAGGCTATCCGGCGCGGAGTTGGATGGGTCTTTTATTCTTGGCAGCGGCGGCTTGAAAGGCAAGGGCGCTATTCGCTGCACCCCGAAATCTGTTAATGATGCTACAATCGCATTTGCGTCCGATGGAAAGGCAACTGGTAATGGTCGGGTTACCTTGGGTTGTATAAACGTGGCTGCTGCGTTTGCAGTTTCCGAATCATCTTTTGGTTTGAATGGATCGGCGCCTACGAAAGCTCACGCAGATTCCCCTCTGGCAGGCTACGACTTCGCGGGAACGTTGGAACTTAGCGTTAACGACGGCAAAATGCTGGTTACTGCAAAAGGTACGGTTAAGCGCACCGGTAAAATCACCAATGAAGTGACTCAAGAGAGTGTTTCGCCCATTTCCGTGGATCCGGTTGACGGTCAGGGAAAGGTAAATGTCAAAGGCGTTTTGGTTACATTCTCATTCTTCGGTTCTTAAATTGCCTTTGTTTGAAACCATGGCAAGCATTTCATCGTCTAATTACAGTGTTAGAGTAGGCTAAGTAAAAGGCCCTGTTGCATTATCGATCAATAGAATTTTCAACTTTCGAGCAATCCTGGCAGCTCAAGTGTTGACGCATGGCGCGCTCGGTAGTATAATTCTTCGGTAAGGAATTGGACCCATCTAAGTGTGGAGGAACGATAATGAATCTTCGACGCGCCATTTTGGCGGCTGCTATTCTTTCATTAATATCAACCACCGGCTCTTTTGCCAATGCTTTGATGGGCAGGTATTCACCTGATCAGAGAAGCTATACCGCAGAAAAACTTCAGCTGCCTGTGGCGCTTAGCTGGGAGTGTGTCGGCAGCAAGTTTGCTAATAACAACACGTCGCCTGTTGTTGCGGGTGATCGTTGTTTTATAACTTGCGGCACTCTAGTATACGCTGTAAATATGAAGACAGGTGAGATGCTCTGGAAATATCCGAGTAACGGGAACCTGTCCAGCACCGTCAGGAGCACAGCCGCCACCAGCAATGGTATGCTATATTTTGGCTGCGGAGATGGTATGCTCTACTGCCTGGATGGTGAGACCGGCAAGTTTGAATGGGCGTTTCAGACTCGCGGCGCGCTTCGTTGTCCTCCTGTGATTTACGATGGCGTTATTTACATTGGGTCTGACGACAATTCTCTGTATGCTGTAAACGCTGTCACCGGAGAGGCAGTATGGAGCAAGCCTTTCACTGCGAAAGATGATATTACCGGCGGCATTGCACTTGGCAGCGGAATGATTATAGTCTCTTGTATGGACGGCAACTTATATGGAATCAATGCCGGCTCGGGTAAGTTGAGATGGGGACCGTTACGAATGGCTATGGCGCCCATTAGAACTTCTCCGATTATCTCTGAGAACACCGCTATTATAGCTCTTGGCGATGTTGTTTATGGCTTGAATGTTAGAAGCGGGCAGGTGAAGTGGAGCATTAATCTTTCATCTGAAAGCGCTGCTACCCCGGCTTGTGATGGCAGCACGCTGTATGTGTCCTGCCGCGATAAAAAAGTTTATGCCTATAATATTGCCGGACGGCATCCGTCTACCAAATGGATTGCACCTGCAGATTTTGGGGCAATATCGCTTTCAAGCCCTGTTGTAGCTGATGATACAGTGTTCATAACTGGCTCCAAAGGTGTTGTTGCTGCATTCGATGTGGCAGACGGAAGCCTCAAGTGGCGCTATATGATAGCGCCTGCTGCTGGATCGGGTCTTGCATATACAGATGCTGCATCTTCACCGACTATTTCTGATGGCACACTGACCATACTTACCGATGATGGCGTCTTGCATTGCTTCGCTTCCAATGCCCCTGATGCAGAGACACCGCTTACGTATAATAGAAAACCGGTGACCGGTTCGTCTATTCCTGCTGCGCCTCCGTTCAGGTTCTCGTCTGTTGTTTACGACATCGGGAGCGGAGTCGACTTCTCGTCTTTGTCTTTGAGCCTGGATGGGCAGGCTATAGATCATACTGTTGACTTTTCTAATTCGACTATCAGCGCGCTATATGGCGCTGGAGATGAGAGTAAGACCGTTAAGAAGCTGACTGACGGCATTCACAAGGTTATGTTAACGGGAAAAGACTACGCCGGCAATACGCTGGAAGACGAGTGGTATTTTAACGCCGATTCTAGTTTGGTTCCGCCAAAGCAGGACACGGGCAAGATGACTCAAGACCCCACAAAGACCAGTGACAAGAATACAATCAGGAGACTCCCAGGTACTCCGAATCCCGGTGGAGCATCGTCTCCGCCTCTGCCTCCAATGTCTGGCGACCGGGGGGGGCGTGGGAGCCGCGGTGGTGACACTAGCGGTCGCGGGAACCGTGGTGATCGCGGTGGCGGAAATCCTGGCGGCGGTGGCGGACGCTCACGTGGTTATTGAGAATGAACTTAGGGCTTGGCTAAGATTAAGCAGGCTTGAGCTTTCACCCAGGGCCGCTAATGCTCTTATTGAGCGCTTTGGCGGCCCCGAAGCAGTGTTTGGGGCATCTGAGGCCGAGCTGGTGACGGTTGAACAGCTTTCGGAAAAAGGACGCGCTAAGCTGCTCGGCCCCGTTCCTGCTGCTATTGAGCGGGATCTTCGGTTTATGGAAGAGAAAGGTATGACAGTCACACCGATTACCTCGTCGGATTACCCCAAAAGCCTCAAAGATATTTTTGATCCTCCGATTCTGCTCTATTCTTATGGGCAAATTATCGAGTCCGACAAATTGGCGATTGCAATTGTGGGTTCGAGAAGAGCTACTGTTTATGGACGCTCGATTGCCGAGAAAATAGCGAGAGATCTAGCTGCCCGAGGGCTGACCGTGGTCAGCGGCGGGGCCAGGGGAGTCGACACTGCGGCGCATAAGGGCGCGATGGCTGCTGGCGGTCGGACGGTCGCGGTTCTCGGCTGCGGGGTGGATGTGATTTATCCCGCTGAGAACAAGAAGCTCTTTGAAGCTATGGCGCAGAATGGCGCTGTTGTCAGTGAGTTTCCACTTGGGGCTACCCCTGAGCCGTGGCGGTTCCCACCGAGGAATCGTCTGATTAGCGGACTGAGTATTGGCGTTTTGGTTTGCCAGAGTCCGAAAGCTTCCGGTGCGCTTATCACTGCTGGCTACGCCGCCGAGCAAGGCAAAGATGTATATGCTGTGCCGGGAAACGTCGATGACGAGCGTAACCGCGGCTGCCATGCGCTTTTGAAGGATGGCGCGAAGCTTGTTGAAAGCGCAGAAGATATTCTCGAAGAACTGGGACTCGGTGAGAGTGACGAGAGCGCGGGACGGTATCAGTTGGCGCTGCCGATGATGTCGCTTAGTGATGATGAATCGCAAATAGTGTCTTTACTTAGTCTTGAGCCTATGCAGGTGGACGATATTATCTTGAAAAGCGGCCTTAGCGTGCCGCTTGTTTCTGGAACACTCACGATTCTGGAGATGAAAAATCTTATCAGGCGAGTGCCTGGGAATGCCTATGTGCGGGCGCTGTAGTATGGACGAAAAAATATATTGGAAAGGGTTTCTATGAAAAAAATTACGTTTATTGGAGCCGGTAGTTTCGGCTTCACACGTGGGTTGGTGAGGGATATTCTGACATTTCCGGCGTTGGCGGATAGCGAGATCTGCCTGATGGATATTGATGAAGAGCGTTTGGCTTTCATCAAGCGGGAAGTGGAACGGATTATCGCTGCGGGTAATTACCCTGCCAAGCTGACTGTGACCACGGACCGCGTTAAAGCCCTCAAGGGCGCAAATGGTGTTCTCTGCACCATTCTGCAGGGCGGGGCGGAAGTGTTCAGGACCGATATTGAGATTCCCAAGAAATATGGGGTGGATATCAATGTTGGTGACACTCGTGGGCCTGCGGGCATTTTTCGAGCGTTGCGAACCATTCCTGTTATGCTGGATATATGCAAAGATATCGAGCGCTATTGCCCGGATGCGATTTTCTTGAATTATACTAATCCGATGGCTATGCTGTGCCGCGCGATGCAGGGTCAGAGCAAGATAACCGTTACCGGCCTTTGTCACAGCGTGCAGGGGACGGCTTATATGCTGGCAAGGTGGATTGGCGCGCCGCGCGAGGAGATTACTTATCTTTGCGCTGGAATTAACCACCAGGCATGGTACCTCGATTATAAATGGAAAGGTAAAGATGCTTACCCGCTTATCCGTGAGGCTATGAACAAGCCTGAGATTTATGACGAGGAGCAGGTTCGCAATGAGATGTTTATTCATCTGGGCTATTACGTGACTGAGTCCAGCGGGCATAACAGCGAATACAACGCATGGTTCCGCAAGAGACCGGACCTTATTGAGAAGTATTGCATTCACAGCACCGGCTGGAATCCGGGCGAGTATGCTTACATTCTCAATGAGTATCTTGAAGTTGCTGAGACCTGGAAAGATAAGATCAAGGAGCAGATCGAGAAACCGATTAAGCTCGAACGCGGCAATGAATATGCTGCAAGTATCTTCAATGCGACGATTGGCAATGGTAACCTCTTCGAGTTTAACGGCAACGTGCGCAATTTTGGTTTGATTGACAATCTGCCAGAGGGTTGCTGCGTGGAAGTGCCGGTTTTGGCATCAAAGAGAGGCCTTGACCCGGTTCATGTCGGCCCGCTGCCCGCTCAGCTCGCTCTTATGAATAATATCAGCGCTGGTTGCGAAGAACTGGCTGTTGAAGGCGCTATTGCTGGTGACCCGACCATGATTTATCACGCATGTGCATTCGACCCGCTCACTTCGGCCGTTTTGAGCCTTGCGGAGATTAAAGATATGGTCAATGAAATGTTCGAGGCCAATAAGCAATATTTGCCGCACTTCAAGCATTTCTGCTAGGTGGAGAGTGGAAAGCGGAGAGTGGAGAGCGGAAAGTGGAAAGTGGAAAGTGGAAAGTGGAAAGCCCGGAAGGAACTGGCTCGGCGGGAGCCTCGCTCTCATTCATTACACCTCACCCTCATTCATTACACCTCGCCATGCTGACATTACACTTCGCCATGCTGACATTACACTTCGCCATGCTGACATTACACTTCGCCATGCTGAGGCTCTCGAAGCATGAGCAGCATGATAACGTGAGGTTTCGGGATTTCCGGGTTGGGTTGTATGATTTGATTATAGCTTGATAGATTTTGCTCCAACCCTCAAATCCCGAAATACCGTAGTGGAGAGTGGAGAGCGGAAAGTGGAAAGTGGAAAGCCCGGAAGGAACTGGCTCGGCGGGAGCGTCGCCCTCCCATCGAATTTTCAAACTAAACCATTTCAGCGCTTCCCAATTTCCGTGTTTCCGTGATAGCGTTTTCTTACCGTCAATTTGGAATACGCCCGAAAATATTGTTTTCCTTGCAAAAGTACCAGGCATCTGTTATACTTGCTTAGAAGTAAATTGGTGTCAGAGGCAGAGTGGGTTTGACACCCACTCTTTTCAATTTGAAAGCTGGCTGGCGCTTAACTGAGATTGTTATTTTTGATTTGATCATAGAATTGTGTGGTAAATGATGTGGCTTTATATTGTGTTACCTACAATTCATTAGGAGATATAGGCAATGAATGCAGACTTCCTTGATGCTCTTCGGCAGATAGAGAAAGAGAAAGAACTACCGCTTGAGGTATTGCTTTCTGCCATAGAGTCCGCTTTGGAAACCGCATATAAGAAGAACTTTGCGGCTACCGGCGATATTCGCGTGCGCGTGAGTTCGTCTAAGGGTGGATTCCACGTCTACTGCGAAAAAGATGTGGTTGAGAATATTGAGAACGAGCATACGGAGATAACGCTCGAGGAAGCGCGTAAACACAATCCCGATGTGCTGGTGGGCAGCTCAATTGAGATAGAGGTTACGCCTGAGAACTTTGGACGGATCGCTGCTCAGACTGCAAAACAGGTAGTTGTGCAGAGGATTCGAGAAGCTGAGCGTGAGCGAGTTTATGAAGAGTATGGCGAGAGAGTCAGTGAGGTTATAACCTGCACGGTTTCTCGTCGAGAGCAGAGGAATGTGTTCTTAAACCTTGGGAAGATCGAGGCTCTGCTGCCTCCGGCTGAGCAGGTTCCGACCGAGCCTTATAGATTTAACGATCGCGTGAAGGTGTATGTTCTGGAAGTCAGAAGAACACCTAAGGGGCCGCAGGTTGTGGCTTCTCGGACCCACCCCAGCTTGATTAGAAGATTATTTGAGCTTGAGGTGCCTGAGATCGCGGAGGGAATCGTTACGATTAAGTCTGTGGCTCGCGAGCCTGGGGCGCGCACCAAGGTTGCAGTGCATTCGAGTGATAGCAAAGTAGATGCCATGGGCGCTTGTGTTGGCCACAGAGGAACTCGGGTTCAGGCTGTCGTTAATGAGCTTTATGGTGAGAAAATTGATATCGTTCGTTGGAACGATAATATAGAAAAGTTTATCGGTGAAGCGCTTTCGCCTGCTAAGGCGTTGTCGGTGGAGTGCAACGAAGAGACTAAGACGGCGTTGGTTTTGATGCCGGATAGTCAGCTTTCACTAGCGATCGGTAAGTCTGGTCAGAATGTGAGATTGGCGGCAAGGCTTACAGGTTGGAGGATCGATATTCGAAGTGAGTCACAGCTGGCTCAGGGCGTGGAAACGCCTGCGACCATCGCGGAGCCTGAAGCTGATGGTCACGTTGATATCGAGGCTGAGCACATTGTTGCTGCAGCGTCGACCGAAGTTGAAGAACCTGAAGAACTTGTTGATGCTTCTACCGAGATTGAAGTAGCTGAAGTAGCAAAAGTAGCTGAAGTAGCAAAAGTAGCAAAAGTAGCAAAAGTAGCAAAAGTAGCTAAAGTAGCAAAAGCAGCTAAAGTAGCAAAAGCAGCTAAAGCAGTTGAAAAAGCTGAAGAAATCGTTGAGGAATAGCCAGCTGAAAGGCAAGGCTTGCGATATGCCTGAGCAGCGTAAAGTTCCCATTCGAACTTGTGTTTCGTGCAGGGAGTCCTCTGAAAAGAAAACATTGTTGAGGATTGTATGCGGGAAAGATGGGCTGGTCCGGGTAGATACTTCAGGTAAAATATCCGGACGAGGCGCCTATTTGTGTGGCTCGGCGAAGTGTCTTAGGATCGCTCTCAAGGCTAATAAGCTGGGCAGGGCGCTCCGGTGCGAGATACCGGAAGAACTAAAAAATGAACTGGAAAAGTATGTGGCTGTAAAAGCGTCTGGGAATCAGGGAAACGGTAATGAGGGACATCTATGAATGCTGAATGACACGTTTTGAATTGTCTATTCCGCAATCTGTCTCCTTGCGCTCCTCTATAGTTCCCCCGCCTTTACCATGTTACATGCTCTTATACTATCTATTCACATTACTATAAACACCACATTGCAAGGGGAGGTGGACAAATATGAGCGAGATTAAAGTTTCCGAACTCGCAAAAGACTTGGGGATCACGAAAAGTGACCTAACTGCTGTCCTTCGGGAGTTGGGGGTGACGGTCACGAGTGGTTCCAGCATGCTGGATGCCTCTACCGCAGAAACTGTTCGTGAAATGCTTGCCCAAGACAAGGAACTCATAACTCAGGCCAAAACTATTGAGATGCCGCAGTCGGTTTCTGTGAGAGAGCTTGCGAATAAGCTCGGAGTCCAAGCGGCAGATATACAGAAGCGGCTTGTTGAGATGGGAATTCTTGCCAGTTTGAACCAGCAGATCGGAGCCGATGTGGCTGTGACTATTGCTGAAAAATGGGGCTATACTGTAAAGATAATCTCCAATCAGGAAGTGCGCGAGAAGCCAGCCAAGTTGACTCCTCAGCCGAAATCCAAGCATTCCAACAAACTAATGCCCAGACCACCTGTAATTACCGTTATGGGCCATGTCGACCATGGCAAAACGACGCTGTTGGACGCTATTCGGCGAACTAATGTGACGGAATCGGAGTTCGGTGGAATAACCCAGCATATCGGAGCTTATCAGGTTGATTGGCACGGTAAGAAGATTACGTTTTTGGATACACCGGGTCACGAAGCTTTTACAGCGATGCGTGCCCGTGGAGCCAGCGTAACCGATATTGCGGTGCTGGTGGTCGCGGCTGATGACGCTGTTATGCCTCAGACTGTAGAAGCTATTGACCACGCGAAGGCAGCTGGGGTACCGATTATTGTTGCAATCAACAAGATCGACAAGCCTGAAGCTAACGTGGAACGAACGATGCAGCAGCTCATGGAGCACGAGCTTATGCCTGAAGAATGGGGCGGTGACACGATTTGTGTTCAGACCGCAGCGAAGGCGGGTCAGGGTATTGATGAACTGCTTGAGATGATTCTTTTGGTTTCGGAGATGGCTGATCTTCATGCTGAGGTATCGGCGAGCAAAGTGGCTGGAACCGTCATTGAGGCGCAGGTGGACAAAGGCAGGGGACCGGTCGCTACGGCGCTTATTGAAAAAGGCACGCTTAAGATCGGCGCTGCTATTGTTGCGGGCGAGGCATTCGGCAAGGTCAAGGCGATGTTCAACGACAAAGGCGAACGTCTCACCAAGGCTGGACCGTCCACACCGGTTGAGATTCTTGGGCTATCTACCGCTCCTCAGGCTGGTGATAAGCTCGCATCGGCAAAGGATGAGCGTGAGGCTCGCGCAATCGCTGATAAGCGGGCGATGGAGAGCAGAGCGGAGCGTATGGCCTTTACCACGAAGATCACACTTGAGGATCTTTACAAGCAGATTCAGGAAGGCATCGTTAAGAAGCTTGGTATCGTGCTGAAAACGGACGTGCAGGGTTCTGAGGAAGCTGTAAGGCAATCGCTGGTTAAGATTGAGCATGAAGAGGTGAGAGTGGATATTATTCACTCGAACGTTGGTGATATTAACGAATCCGATATTCTGCTGGCTTCGGCGTCCAATGCGATCGTGCTGGGGTTCAACGTGAAAGTAAACGCTGCGGCCGCAAAGATGGCGGAGGCGGAGCATGTTGAGATTCGAACGTATAACGTTATTTACGAATTGACCAAGGATGTGCGCGCTGCTATGGGCGGACTCCTTGCGCCGGTTTTTGAAGAGGTTAAGCTGGGAACGGCCGAAGTTCGAATGACGTTCAGGGTTCCTAACAAGGGACTTGTGGCGGGGTGCTATGTCACTGATGGCCGCGTTGTACGAAATGAGAGCGTGCGTGTGATTCGCGATCAGAAGGTTATCTACCAGGGTAAATTGGATTCGTTGAGACACATCAAGGATGAAGTCAGGGAGATGGCGCAGGGCTACGAGTGCGGCATTCAGCTGCAGGGATTCACTGAGTTCAAAGAGGGCGATATCATTGAAGCTTTCACCCAGAAGCAGATCGCTCGCGCGGTATAAAACGCTCTTGTGATTTCAATAGGCGTTCGGCGGCGAAAAGATTGCTGCCGAACGCCATTGTCTTTAGCAGGTAAGCCATGGTTGTTGGAATTCTTGAGGTAGACCTGTCGGTGCCGGGGAGCAGCTCGCTCAAAGACAAGAGGCAGGTCATAAAGAGTCTATTGACTGTGATTAGGAACAAATTCAATGTTTCGGCGGCTGAGATAGACCATTTGGACTCGCATAGACGGGCTGGACTGGCATTCGCATGCGTCAGTAATGATAAAACGATGGCAAATCGAATGCTCGATAAGGTTATGGAGCATATTGAGTCTAATCCGCTGGCAGAGGTGGTGGGTTCCAGTTTGCAGTTTTTATAGTTATGTTGCGCCAGGAGGTTTTGATGCCTGCCGTGAAGAGGTTTAGTGATGACTACGAGACAAGAAAAAGTGCAGGAACTCCTCAAAGAGGAGATTAGCGATATTTTCCGCAAGGAGTTTAAAGATCCCAGACTGGGATTTATAACGATCATCGATACCGAGGTGACGCCGGATATGCGGCATGCCAAGGTGTTTGTGAGTGTTATGGGCTCCGAAAAGGAACGCAAGAATAACATGGCCATTCTCAAGAAAGCTCAACACTTTGTGAGCTGGACGTTGAAAAAGAGAGTGAGCATGAAAGTTGCCCCGGAGGTCGAGTTTGTGCTCGATACTTCGGTCGATCAGAGTATTAGGCTCCTTGAGCTATTTGAGCAGATTAGGCATGATGAATCAAGAGAATCTTAAGCAGGCCTGGCAGAGGTTGTTGGAATACGGGTCATTTGTGTTGGCCTGTCATGTGCGCCCGGATGGTGATACGCTTGGGAGCGCGCTTGCGGTTGCGCACGTGCTGAGAAAGCTTGGCAAGGATGTTGTGGTGATCTGCGAGGATATTGTTCCGGATAACTATATGTTCATGCCGGATGCTGAGACTATTTTGACGAGCACGGACCGCAGAGATTTTGAGGTCGGAATGCTGGTTGATTCAGAGGCGACCAAGCGGGTTGGATCTGCAGCGGCTGCGTTGGAAAGCGCTGCGGTGAATGTGTGCATCGATCATCACGTGCCAAATGGTGAGTATGGCGATATACGCGCTGTGGACCCCGGCGCCAGCGCAACGGCTGTGGTTATTTATGAGCTTTTTGAGGCGAATAACGTTGAGATAGACCAAGAGGCTGCAACTCAGCTTATGGCGGCGTTGGTTGCCGACACCGGAGGGTTCAGGTTTGGTAACACCAACACCCGAGCTTTCGAGATTGCCGCAAAGTTGACAGCGCTTGGCGCTGATCCGTCTACCATTTACCGTTCGATTTTCGAGAGTAAACCCATTAAAGCTGCATTGCTCCTGGGAAGGGCTCTTAATTCTCTTGAAATGGATGATCACGAGCGGGTTATCTGGTCTGGGATTACGCAGCGTGATTTGACTGAGCTTGGATCGACTGACGCCGACACGGACAGCATAGTCAACCAAATCGGAGCGGTGAAGGGTCCGCAGGTGGCTATACTTTTTCGCGAGACCAGGCCTGGTTCGATTCGTATTAGTTTGAGGTCTCGGGGCGGCTACGATGTGGACCGTGTGGCTCGGGTTTTCGGCGGCGGCGGTCATAAGGCTGCGGCGGGTTGCACTGTGCATGCATCTCTTGAAGAAGCCGAAAAGATGGTTGTGGCAGAGGTGTTGAAGTGGATGGAATCTTAAACATCCGCAAACCTGAAGGGCCGACCTCGCACGATTTAGTCTACATGGCCAGGCGGATTTTTGGCCAGAAGAGGGTGGGGCACGCAGGCACGCTGGACCCGATGGCGACGGGCGTGCTTGTTATTTGCCTCGGTAAAGCGACTCGCATCGTTGAATATCTGATGGATACACCTAAAGAATACAGAGCCCGGATGGCGCTTGGGCAGGTTACTGACAGCCAGGATTCGACGGGGATGGTAATTGCTGAGCAGGATGCTTCGGGAATCAATCGCGAACAATTGGAGCAAGCTATTGCGCAGTTTGTTGGGGAGATAGAGCAGATTCCGCCTATGGTGTCCGCAATTAAGCATCAGGGGAAGCCGCTTTATAAGTTGGCGCGAGAAGGCAAGACGATTGAGCGATCTCCGCGAAAGCTGAATATTTATTCAATTCAGTTGCTGAGTTTTGCCCCGGGTAAGCTGGCTGAGGCTGATATTTTGGTGCGTTGTTCAAGCGGCACGTATATCAGGACTTTGTGCCATGATATCGGTGAGAAACTTGGCTGCGGCGGGCTTATGTCTATGCTTGAGCGGACGAAGGTGGGAATGTTCTCGATTGAAAATGCCGTTACTATTGAGGAGCTTGAAAATGCAAAGACCGAGGATCGGCTTGAGGAATATGTCTTGAGTATAAATGATGCTCTTGCGGCGATGCCTGCGGTTGTTTTGAAAGCAAGTGATGTTGATAGTGTGCTGCATGGAAACGCGGTAGTGATTGACGGCTTGCCCGAAAATGGAGATATTGTGCGGATATTGGCTTCGGGCGGCGAGCTGATAGGTTTGGGAACTACGGATATGGTCGGCACGAGCGCGGTCTTGAGGCCGAAAAAAGTTTTTGCGGATGATAGCGTTGAGGTTTCTTGATGGGCGTTATATACGGGCTTGAAAATATTGCTTTGGTTGAAGGGTATCGAGCGGTTGCGATAGGTGTATTTGACGGTGTCCACTGGGGCCATCGCGCTATCTTTGAAAAGCTTGTGGAGGCAGCCCGGTTGCAAGGCCTTAAAAGTTCCGCGCTTACTTTTGATAAGCATCCCGCTGAGCTGCTGGCTCCGCAACGAGCGCCGAATTATATTAACACACTCGAACAACGCATCGAGATCATTCAAGCATTGGGCGTTGATGAGGTTGTGGTTTCTGAGTTCAGCCATGAGCTTGCTTCGCTGGAGCGGGATGAGTTTATTAATCAAATATTGGTGGAAACGCTGCATGCTAAACACGTAGTTGTTGGGGCGAACTTCAAGTTTGGCAAGAACCGGCAGGGAGATATCAGATATCTGAAATCTGCTCTTATCGGCTTGGGGATCGGGATTTCTGTGGTACCTGCTGTGATTATTGGGGGCAGGCCGGTGAGCAGCACCAGAACCCGTTTATTGATCAGCCGGGGGAAAGTTGCTGAAGCGGCGATTTTGCTGGGAAGACGATTCACACTTCGCGGCGAAGTGGTCAAAGGCGAAAAAATTGGGCGGACATTGGGTTTCTCGACGGCGAATATTGCGGTTGCAGACAGGCAATTGATTCCTGTTGGCGGCGTGTATGCGGTGGAAACTACGATTAATGGGTCTAGATATGGTGGAGTCTGCAACATTGGAAACAGGCCCACTTTTTCTGGGAAATCTTTGACCATAGAGGCCCATTTTGTTGGGTTTAATGCCAATATTTATGGGGAAATGCTGGATGTAGTGTTCTGTAAACGACTTAGAGATGAGATGACCTTTGAAAGCCCCGAAAGGCTCGCTGATCAAATACGAAAAGACATTGAAATGGCTTCGGCTGCATGCGCCTCGTAACTCAAATGCCAGTAGGGGAGGGCGAAGCTCCCCCTGAGCCTTGGTAAAATTGGGGAGGGCAAAGCTCCCCCTGAGCCATTTCTCTACGCAGCCACAAAGCTCGGCGGGAGCCTCGCCCTCCCATTACTCACCGAGAGCAACCCAGAAACTCGTATTATTTGACACTTCATTCTTGTTTGTGGTACACTAAACCGTTAAAAAGTCGGAATGCAAAAGCCAGATGTTAGTGTCAGATGCATTGCGGCGGCTATTGCATTTTGATTTTGGAGGTGCGTATATAAATGGCGCTTGTTAAGGATAAAAAGACAGATATAATTGGCGAATTTAAACATCACGAGAGTGATACAGGGTCGCCTGAAGTGCAGGTAGCTTTGCTGACTGCGCGCATCAATCAGCTCACCGAGCATCTGAAGGAGCATAAGAAGGATCACCACTCCCGAAGAGGCCTCTTGATGATGGTTGGACAGCGCAGAAGACTGCTGAATTACCTAAGTAACAAAGACATAACCCGATCTCGCGAGGTTGTTGCAAAATTAGGCCTAAGACGCTAGGAGATCACAGATACCTTATGACAATTAATAGAGTGGAGATTGAGCTTGAGGGCAAGACCTATACCCTCGAAACGGGGTTGGTTGCCAACCAAGCCAACGGCGCTATATGGGCGACCTGCGGGGACACAATAGTTCTCGCTACTGCTACAATGAGCGCCAAGCCCAGGGAAGGCATGAGTTTCTTCCCGCTTACATGCGATTACGAAGAGAGAAAGTATGCCGTAGGTAAAATCCCGGGTGGCTTCGTCAAGAGAGGCGGACGCCCTTCGGAGAAGGCAATCCTGACCTCTCGTCTGATCGATAGACCGATGAGACCGCTTTTTCCTGACGGCATGAGAAATGATGTTCAGGTAATTGCATTACCTCTTTCAATGGAACCCGATTGCCCTGCGGATATGCTTGCAATTGTTGCATCTTCCGCGGCTTTGGCAATTTCAGACATCCCCTGGAACGGCCCCATCGGCTGTGTTCGCGTGTGCCGGATTGAAGGCGAGTGGGTAGTGAACCCGTCGCTGGAAGGCCAGCAGAATGCCGACGTTGAGCTGATTGTAGCTGGAGCGGATGGCAAGGTTATGGAAATTGAGCTTGAAGCTGCGGAAATCTCCGAAGAAGAGCTTATGAAAGCTATGGATATTGCACACGCTGCCATTGACAAGCTTGTTCAACTTCAGCGCGATTTGGTAGCTAAAGTGGGCAAGCCTAAGGCTGTCGTGCCGCTGATAGCGCCGGACGCTGATCTTGTAGCCGAAATTGGGGCCAAAATCGAAGCGGACGTTATGAATGCCATTCGAAACCCTGAGAATGCTGGCAAAGAGAGCGCTGTTTACGAGCTGAAGGATGAACTCAAGAAGAGCGTTGCTGCGGATTATCCCGAGCGTGAAGGCGAAATTGATGAAATCCTCGAAAAACTTTTCAAGAAGAGTGTGCGAAAAATGATCGCAACCGAAGGTGCGCGGCCTGATGGGCGTGCGCTTGACGAACTTCGTCCTTTGAATGCTATGGTGGGTCTGCTGCCGCGCGTTCACGGATCGGGCCTTTTCAGCCGTGGGCAAACTCAGGTGCTGACGACGTTGGTCTTGGGTTCTCTTGACGACGCGCAGAAGATTGATACGCTTGATGAAGATAGCGAAAAGCGATTTATGCACTTCTATAATTTCCCGCCTTATAGCGTGGGTGAGGTTCGTCCTCTTAGAGGCGCTGGTAGGCGAGAGGTTGGGCATGGAGCATTGGCTGAGAAAGCTCTCAGGCCGATGATTCCTGCAACAGAAGATTTTCCTTACACGATGATTCTTACCTCTGAGGTGTTGGAATCCAACGGTTCGACCTCCATGGCAAGCACATGTGGATGCACCCTTGCTTTGATGGATGCTGGTGTTAAAATTAAGTCTCCAGTGGCCGGCATTTCAATCGGCCTTATTGTCCATGAAGACAAGGAAGTTATCTTTACTGATATCATTGGTTGGGAAGATTTCTACGGCGATATGGACTTCAAAGTAGCCGGAACACGCGAAGGCGTGACCGCGATTCAAGTTGACACAAAGACCCAGGGACTCAGCCGCAAGGTTGTTGAGAAATCTCTTATTCAAGCCAGAGATGCCAGATTCAAGATTCTTGATAGAATGGCTGAAGCAATTGCTGCTCCTAGAGAAGAAATGAGCGAGTATGCGCCGAGGGTGTTTGTTGTAATGATCAACCCCGAAAAGATTGGTGATATCATTGGTCCTGGCGGCAAAATAATCAAGAAGATCGAGGCCGAGACTGGCGCGAAGCTCGATATCGAGCAGGATGGCCATGTCTATATCACCTCCGTTGACGCGGCTGGTGGTGAGAGAGCCAAGCAGATCGTTGAGGACCTTACTCGTGAAGTTAAGGTCGGCGAAGTCTTCACTGGAAGGGTGACTCGAATCGAGGCATTCGGCGCATTTGTGGAGATTCTTCCGAACAAAGACGGACTTGTTCATATTTCTCAGCTCGCTAGAGAGCGCATAAATAGGACCGAAGATGTTTGCAACCTTGGCGATGAGCTGACTGTTAAAGTGCTTGAGATCAGTGATGACGGCAAGATTCGTCTTACAAGGCGTGGCCTGATTCCGGGCGACGAGGACTATGTTGCTCCTCCTCCAGAGCCGCGTGATCGTGGTGGTCGCGGCGGCGGAGGTGGATATGGCGGTGGCGGCGGATATGGCGGCGGCGGAGGAAGACCGCACGGCGGTGGCGGTGACCGTGACCGTGACCGTGGCGGCCCCCGTGGACCGCGTCGATCTGATAATGAAAGTGGTCCTGGGGTCCAGTTCAGACCTAAGAACTAACTGATCTGATATGCAATATAAATGCCACCGGAAGCTTGCCCGCACGTAGTCGGGCTTGGCGTAGACGGTGGCATTTTGACATCTTTGATGTGTTTTTGAATGTGATTTCTCAATCGGTTTAGCATTGGAAGAAGGTTGTATAGATGGCTTCCCAGTCGTCGGTCAATAAGACAATACTTGCAAATGGCATTAGAATATTGAGCGAACGGGTTCTGTATGTAGATTCGGTATCGGTCGGTATCTGGGCGCAGGCCGGATCACGCGATGAGACTGATGAGCGCATGGGAATGAGCCATTTCCTTGAGCACATGATGTTCAAGGGCACGGCGAAACGAAGCGCGAGGAAAATCGCCGATGATATGGACAGCCTCGGCGGGCATCTGAATGCGTTTACTGATAAAGAGTTTACTTGCTATTATGCAAAGGTGCTCAAGGAGCATCTGCCGGCGGCATTGGACATCATCTCGGACATGGTGTTGAACTCCGTTTTTGATCCTATTGAGATCGAGCGTGAGAAAAATGTTGTGATCGAAGAGATTAATCGTCATATAGACACGCCGGAAGATCATGTTCATGACCTTCTGGCTGAGACGCTTTGGAAGGGTCACAGGCTTGGAAACTCGGTTATTGGATCCAGTGAAGTTATCCAGAGTGTTACTCAAGAGAGCTTTATTTCTTATGTCCAGGAGTTTTACAGACCGGATGCGCTTGTAATATCGGGCGCGGGCAACGTTGAGCATAAAGATTTTGTTGATATGGTGGCAAGCGCGTTCGGGCGTTTGGAGGGCAAAAGACCTCCGAGGATTCCCATTGATGCGAAAGCGCAGTTGACTACTAAACTGGTCGACAAGATCACTGAGCAGGTGCATTTTGTTCTCGGAACTGATGGTTTCGCGCAGGATCGCAAAGAGAAATATGCGTTGGCTGCTATAGATTCGGTTCTGGGCGGAGGGATGAGCTCGCGTTTGTTCCAGGAAATTCGCGAGAACCGTGGTCTCGCTTATGCCATAGGTTCCTATTCTGCATCTTACCAGGAAGCGGGCATGTTTGCCGTATACGGTGGGACGAGCGTTCAGAACATAAAGTATGTGTTGGAGCTCACGCAGGCGGAGTGCCAGAAAATTCAGAAGGAAAGCGTTACTGATGCCGAGCTTGAGCGAGCTAAAAATCAGATTCGTGGCGCGCTTGTGCTGGGCCAGGAAAGCATGTCTAATCGCATGAGTCGGCTTGCAAAGAGTGAGTTGTATTTTGGCAGAATAGTCAGACTTGATGATATCATCGACGCGATAACCAATGTCAGCCGCGACGACGTTGCGAATGTTGCCTCGCAGCTTTTCAAAGATTCAAAATTTGCAGTGGCCGCAATCGGACCATTTAAGGAACACGCGGATTTGTTGGGTGACACGCTTGTTTTGCATGAGAATTCCTAATTAGCATTCATATTTGGAGATGAAGAATGTCTGAGAAGATTAGAGTTGCCGTAGTGGGCGCTTGTGGAAAAATGGGCCGAGAGGTTGTGAATGCAGTCGTCGGCGCCCCCGATATGGATTTGGTGGGCGCATGTGATGTGGCGTTTACGGGATCGGACCTGGGCAAAGTTACGAATGTTCAGGGGCTGAGCCTTGAAATCAAGGCAGATATTGAATCTATGCTTGCCGACGCCAAGCCGCAGGTTATAGTGGACTTTGCAAAGCCGTTTGTTATGGATAACGTGCGGCTCGCTATGCGAAACGGCGTTGTTCCCGTGATCGGCACAACTGGGATTACTAAGGACGAACTCAATGAGATGGGCAAGTTGGCGGAAGAAACGGGTGTCGGCGTTATGGTTATACCGAACTTCGCTATTGGCGCCGTCCTTATGATGAAGTTCGCCGCCGAGGCTGCCAAGTATATGCCGAACGTTGAGATTATTGAACTGCATCACGATAAGAAGTTGGATGCGCCGTCTGGGACGTCTATCATGACGGCTGAGATTATCGATGAGGCGCGCCGTGAAGCGGGGGTTGAGTGGGAAAAACCGCTTGGTGGGGATGATCCGTCGCGAGGTGAGAAGAGATGCGGCGTGCAGGTGCACAGCGTGCGGTTGCCTGGGTTGGTCGCGCATCAGGAAGTGGTTTTTGGGGGTACCGGTCAAGCCCTCACGATAAGACACGATAGCATCGACCGAACTAGTTTTATGCCGGGCGTTTTGCTCGCTGTGAGGCGGGCGTCCACTGTAAAATCTCTGGTCTACGGACTGGACAAGTTACTCTAGGAGGAAATGGTCAGGAATGTCTAAATACAAAGTCGCGGTAGTTGGCGCAGGCGCTGTTGGCGAAGAGATGGTGAGGGTGCTGAGGCAGAGGAATTTCCCGATGTCTGAACTTGTTATCCTTGCTCGTTCCGCCCGAAAACAGACAATTGAAGGTATCGAATACGACGTTAAGGAGACTACCGCAGAAGCGTTTGAGGGGCTTGATATCGCTTTTTTCGCAGGAACCGAGGGCGCCAAGGGCGCTAGCCAGGTTTTTGGTTGGGAAGCGGTTGCGCGAGGCGCGTTTGTGGTTGATAACGGAGATGATTTTCGTATGGACCCGCGCGTGCCGTTGGTTGTGCCTGAAGTTAATGGTGATGCGATGGCTAATCACCAGGGCTTTATTGCGAACCCCAACTGCAGCACAATTCAAATGGTGCATGCGCTTGCGCCGCTTCATAAGCTTGCAGGTATGAAGCGAGTTGTGGTATCGACGTATCAGTCGGTATCCGGCACCGGCAGCGCTGCCATAAAAGAACTTGAGCAGCAATTACAAGATTATGCCGCAGGCAATGAAATCAAGCATGAGCAGTATCCTTATCAGATACTCAATAACCTCATCCCGCAGATAAGTGGGCTTAAGAGTGAGTATAAAGGTTACTATGGCGAAGAGATTAAGATGATAAAGGAGACTCGCAAGATATTTGGCATCGATGATCTTGCGGTGTCCGCGACTTGTGTTCGCGTCCCTGTGTTTAGAGCTCATTCGGAGACGGTTAATGTTGAGTTTGAAAAGCCTATAACTGCCCATCAAGCGCGTGAAGCTCTTGCGGCATGGCCTGGTATTGAGGTTGTGGATGATCCGGCAAACGGCAAGTATCCAATGCCATTGTTCGCTGAGGGTACCGATTTGACTTTTGTCGGCCGTATTCGCCAGGATTCTTGCAATCCGAACACCCTTGACATGTGGGTTGTTGCTGACAATATCCGCAAGGGCGCTGCATTGAACGCTGTTCAGATCGCTGAAATGGCCATTGAGCGTGGTTTTATCAAGGGCTGTGTGCCCAATATAGGATGAACAATTTATGGACGAAATAATCACCTCTAAACAGCAAGAAACCTCTCCCACATTGCGCATCATTCCCCTGGGCGGCGTGATGGAAATCGGCAAGAACATGACGGCGTATGAATACAACGACCAGATTGTGGTGGTTGACTCCGGTTTGATGTTTCCAGAAGAGGAAATGCTGGGGGTTGATATCGTCATTCCCGACATTACTTATCTTGAGGAGAACGCCGAAAAGGTGTTGGGCATAGTTCTCACGCATGGTCATGAGGATCACATCGGCGCTCTGCCTTATGTATTGCGCAGGTTGGATGTTCCGGTTTGGGGCACGGCTCTCACATTGGGTTTCTTGCGAAACAAACTCAGCGAGCATCATTTGCTTGAATTCACGAGACTAAACGAAGTTACATTCGGCTCGGTAGTTAAGTTGGGTGATTTCGAAATTGAATATGTGCGAATGTCGCATAGCATTCCGGATGCTGCCGGTTTGATTATCAGAAATCCGGTCGGCACGGTTGTTATGAGCGGTGATTTCAAATTCGAGCAGTCTCCTGTTGATGGCAATATCATGGATGTTGCCCGCCTTTCGCGCCTTGGTGATGAGAATGTGATGGTCCTACTCTGCGATTCCACAAACGCAGATAAGCGTGGGTTCACTCCCAGCGAGAGCCTGGTAGGAGATACTTTTGATAAGATTTTCTCAACGGCAAAGGGGCGGGTAATAGTTGCCGCGTTTGCATCGAACATACATAGGCTGCAGCAAGTCTATAACAGCGCCCACAAACATGGCCGCCGCGTTGCAGTGGTTGGCCGTAGTATGGAGGGGAACTCGCGCATAGCTGAGGAATTGGGCTATCTGAAGATTCCTGCGGGGGCCAAGCTTCGTATTGATGAATTGGACAGTGTTGACCCGACTGAAGTTGTTATTATGACCACTGGCAGCCAGGGTGAGCCTCTTTCGGCGCTTTCGAAGATCGCGTTGGATGAGCATAAAAAAATCAAGATCGAGGATGGCGATATTGTCATCATCAGCGCAACCCCCATTCCTGGAAATGAAGACCTTGTGAATCGCACAGTAAACCGGCTCTTTAAGCAGGGCGCTGAAGTTATTTGTGACCCGGATGAACGAGTGCATGTTTCGGGGCACGGCTGCCAGGAAGACATTAAACTAATGATCAACCTTGTCAAGCCGAAGTTTCTCATTCCGGTACATGGTGAGCAGCGGCACTGCTCAAGGGTCGTCACCCTTGCGGAATCTATGGGTTATGACCGGGAATCTGTTTTCAAGATGCATCCGGGCGATGTGCTTGTGACGGATGGAGTTGACGCCTGGATGGATGGTCGCGTGACCGCCGGCAGCGTGATGGTTGACGGGCTGGGAGTAGGGGACGTGCAGGACATCGTGCTTCGAGACCGTGGGCATCTGGCGAAGGACGGTGTTGTGATAGTTGTGGTGGGCATCGATATGAACTCCAAACAGATCGTTTCAGGCCCGGATATTTTCTCGCGCGGATTCGTTGGCGAAGACTATCATGAAGAGCTTCTTGAAGAAAAGATTCAGACAGTGCTGGCCAAAGTGAACGAGTTTATCGATACCGATGCGCTTGAGGACGTAGACGACATTAAGGCAGGCATTCGTAAATCACTTTCAAAGATGATTTACGAACGCACTCACAGAAGGCCGATGATTGTGCCTATTGTTATGGAAGTGTAGGTGTCAGCACGGTTACTCAGCCTTGCTTTTATTCCATAGAACAGCCAATGCATCCGTGATCTTCGAATATTCGGATTTGAGGCTCTGGGCGGCATTGGCGTCTAATACGTCCAAATCTCTGCAGAAATCCAACCACACCATCACCTGATCCACACCTCTAGCGGCATCAGCCAGAATATCTTTCATTTCGGCCATTGAGTTCAACGCATTGCTGCTTTGGGCTATGATCGCGGCCACATCGCGCGAAGCTCGCTTAACCTGTCCTCTCAGGTCATCATCTCCCTCAATCAGATAATGAATCCGCAACGAAGCCTGATACGCCTGCTTATAAACATCCATCTCTTGATAGCTCATAGCAATACTATACATGCTTAACGGCAATGAGTCAAAAAAATTAAGGTCATGAGCTCAAATTATTATTGCTTGCCCAATGAGCCGAAGTGAGTTTACCGCAATTTGCTCGCGGGTAGTACGACTAACAGTTCAAATATTTCTGTTAAACAGGAGGTCAATGAGACTGATGGCTGATGAAAAAAGGGAAGAAAGCACAAACTTACCGATTCATCGTGAAGAGAGAGGGCTGAGTCCGTTTGAAGAGTGGGGTATGGAGTCCCCTGTGACGATGCTTCACAGATTT
>JAPLCU010000088.1 GCA_026392045.1 Armatimonadota bacterium | reverse complement strand
GCTGCAATCTGCTGCCTTTTTTGTTCAATAGCCGCCTGCTTTTGAGCCACTTCCTGGGCGTCAGCAGCATCTTGACCCGGATTGCTTACTCGTAGGCTTATCGGCAGTGTGGATACAGTCCTTCCGTTTGACTTCGCGATTGCCCGCAGTTCGTGATTTCCTGTGCCTAGCTTGGAATGATTAACCTTGATAGTAAGCTGAGAGTTTGTCATCGTACCGGTAGCCAGCACACGATCATCTGCGAGAATGGACACCTCGGCATTCTCTATATCCTTGCCTTCCAGGTGGACCTCTTGAAAAACCGGTGGGTCGGCCACAAGCCAATCAGTATTGTTCTGTGGGTCTATCACTCTAACGTATTCCGGTATGGTAAGTGTGACTGCGGGTCCGATGACAAGTTCGTCTGGAGACAAAGCCATGGGCCATACTCTATAGTTGGCAATTGTGATATCGCTCAAGTCAATCTCGGTGTCGAGATTGTTATCAACTGCTCCTGTCCTGATTGCAACGGATTTGCTGATATTCTGGGTTCCATCAGATTGCATTAAAAGAGAGATGTTATTTGCTACAGAACTACCCGACAATTGTAGACTGGCCTTGGCAAAGTCCTTTATCTGAATGTTCGATATGGCAATCGGAGATGAGTTCTCAGAGGCTATATCGTAGACATTAATCGATCCTCTTTTGCCGATAAACTCTGATCCATTGGACAAGACTGCTATTATCCTGTAAGGTCTTGATACCGGCTCCTTTGTAATCATCGAAAGCTGATATCCGCCACTTTTATCTACATTGCAATCTGCGACTGTCTGATTACCGATTCTAAGCTCAGCTGAGACGAGATACGCACCTTTGGGCGCAGAAAAAGTTCCCGCAAATGTTAGTCGGACTCCAATTGGAGCCGTCAAACTTCCTTGAGTGACACTAAATGTCGGAATGTGTTGTCCTATGCCGCTCGGCGCCAGCTTTGCATTAGCATTGATCTGAGGCAAGAGCGCTTGTTTAGTTATTATGTGATAGACACCTTCCTTAATCTCGAAGCTCAAACCGGCGCTTTTGAGAATGGACTTCAGTGCAATATCGAATGAAACACCATCAAAGTTCATGGCTGGAATGGTGGCAGTTGCGACTTGGATGTCCATCTCGTATTTTCTATCGCTCCCGGCAAACAGTGATGCAATCGCGCTTTTCAGCTCCTGCTCTGGAATTGCTGCCGTCACTGTTTTGTTTGGCGACTGCCCAAAAAGGATGCACGGTAATGCAACCAGGAGCATGGACAACCTAATAGTATTCATCTTGCGAGTTTACCTCCAACCTGCAATATTTCTACGTGTATAAGTTATGGCAGAGCCACTCTGGACAAGCCATTTTCGGTCGATACTTCCAAGTATTTTGGTTTCTGAGTCTCCAAGTGTGCTAACCCGCCTGTAAGCAACATTATTCTTCTATGAGGTGGTAGCGCAAAGCCCGCCCAGTCTATACGTTTGCGGCCTGCTTCGGTCTGATCATACAGAGACATTGGGTTAGCTGAGTAGTCTTCCATCACCAGTTCCACCTTGCGTATTTTAAGTTCCGAGCTGGTGCCGTTGTATACGCCCAAGACCACATAGTATCCAACCTCAATTGCGCGTATCTGGATAACGCTGAATTCCAGGGAGGAACCTTCATCATATGGCTCCGACGTCTTTTCCCAATGTTGCTTCCTTCCCACTTCCTGCGCTGCCTTTTCCTCTGTCCATCGTTTTTGCGCTTCTTTCCCACGCTCCAACGCTGCTTCTTTTTGTCGCTCGCGATAAGGTGGGTTGTCAAAATCTGTCGACACAGCAGCAGAACTATATACACGCTCCGCTTGGTCAAATACCCGAGCAGATAATTTGTGTTGCCCAGGCGCAACGTTCGTAGCGTCCCATTCGGCCTCAGTAGATTGGCCTTGGCATTCTTCGACCTTCAGACCATCGCAAAGAAACTCGAGCTTTTGAACCTTAACGCTGGGATCAACATTGGCAGAGAGTTTGATGGTGGTAGAGCCATCCTCGATCACAATCTTCTCATTGTTGACAGGCTTGGCGATGGTCACTCGCTCTGGTATGCTAACGGAAATGGCGCCGGACTTTAGTTTGCTCTGTTCTGAATTTCCTTCGAGCCAAAGATTATATGTTCCCGAGGGCAATATGGGAACATTGAGTGTAATCCCATCACTTCCGATTTTTCCGATGCATGCCCCGCTTGCGTAAAGATATAGATCGAGATTCTTAAAGCTGCTGTCTGCATGGTAAGTGATAGGCGTCAGTTCTGTGAGTTTGGAATCAGGCATCGGTGAAGTTATTCGGATGGGGCTAGCATCCGTTACATTAATGCTCATCTTCCTAATGATATAACGCTCACCCGTGCGGCGCAGCTCAGCCACAGTCAATCTGTTCAGGCCGATTGTGTTGCTGGCTGTCCACCGGAACTCATACTTGCCGCCATAGTCCTTGGTTGCTACAAGCTTTCTCTCAACATAAAGCTCAAGTGCCTTGGCATTGAAATTGGAGTATATGCCTTTTATGACGACTACACTGCCCTTTGGCACAACTATTGCATCCGAGTCAGAATCTAGCACAAAAGACGGGTCATAAGCCTCTGACTTCCAGGATTTCAGCACGCTGCTACCGATCGGCAGAGGATGAGTCTCTGCATATAATGCAGTGTTAAATAGCCACAAAAGCCCAAACGCAGCCACGAGATTCCGATAAGCGATCATTCCTTGCTCCTCCTCAAACAACTATTGATGAATGTTATTAAGCTCCGCACAATGCATTGTCAGTATACGCTACTTATAGTATTCAGTCAAGCGTTAAGATGTGGTGTTTTTGCGCTAAGAATATGCACATCAAGGAATGATGGATGGATGTGTGAGAATAGAATGAACACCAGCAGTCGTGAGTGGAATTAAGCTTTCTTCGTGGTAATAAGCTCCGCCTCTGTTAAGGCCATGAGGGTCGATAATGGCATTCCGAGCGCGTCAGCTATGGCGAGCATGTTCTTGAGGCAGATGTTTCGCTCACCACGCTCCACCGAACCCATATATGTGCG
>JAPLCU010000003.1 GCA_026392045.1 Armatimonadota bacterium | reverse complement strand
GACACATCTGAAAATGACTTCTGTGCGACTGTTCGCGGCTGGCTTGATAGAACGGCAGATTAGTTAGCTGCTGAAAACGCGCGCTAAATAGCCCTTTTACGCCTTCTTTTCCCCTTCAATTTGCACATTCGCGCCTCTTTTATCGCATAAACCCTCGATTTTCGCACTATCAAAAGTGACAGTCTATCACTAAGATACGACAGAATGAAGACAAAGCAAAATCTCGCGGAAACAGTGGTCAATGTGGCGCACAGATGGTAACGCGCAGGTGATAACTGTGACGAACGAGGCCGCAGATGCAATTGCAGTGCCAATGCTGTGACTGCATTTCACAGAAATGTAAGCGTTCATGTGGATATATTAGCCGCACTGAGCCACTGATTGAGATATGACCTCAAACGAATGTCTAAAGCATTGGATTAACTGAGCGTGAGTATGGTACACTCCTGATAACGGAACGTTATGAGGAGGGTATCATGCCAAAGAATCTCGTCCCACCAAGCACACAACTCTCGATCTCGGCAGAAGACTACGTCCAGGAATCCAAAGCAGAGCGCACACGCGCCGCTTACCAACGCGATTGGAGGCTCTTCGCTGAATGGTGCGTCGTTCATGGATATGAAGCTTTACCGGCATCACCAGAAACGGTGGCGCTTTACCTAACCGACATGGCAGCAGCGCTTAAGCCTATAACACTTGGAAGAAGGCTTGCATCTATCTCTGTCATGCACCAGAATGAACAGCATGACTCGCCAACTGGAAATATCGTAGTGCGCAATACGCTGACAGGAATTAAGCGGCACTACGGCACCGCACAGACACGAAAGGCACCGATTCGTGCACCGCAGCTTCGACGCGCTGTAGACGCGATGCCTGATGACACAAGAGGTCTCCGAGACAAGGCAATTCTTCTGGTAGGTTACATAGGCGCACTGCGGCGTTCGGAGGTCGTTGCCATCGACGTCGAAGACATTGTGTTTGTAGACCAGGGCATGAAGCTGACTGTTCGACGCAGTAAAACTGACCAGCAGGGCAGGGGAGTTGCTATGGGAATTGGCTATGGAGAGCAAGCTTCAACGTGTCCTGTCAGAGCGTTGCGAGCTTGGATTGAGGCTGCCGGAATTACCTCTGGCCCCGTGTTTCGGCCAGTCAACCGCGCTGGGATTGTGAAGCCAACGCGGCTGGATGACAAGGAAGTCGCGCTCATCATCAAGGATATCGCTGACAAAATCGGCATCAATCCCGATACGGTGTCAGGCCACTCACTGCGTGCAGGTTTTATTACAGATCAGTATTCAGTTGGAACCGCCGAGGCCGTAATCATGGATAGGTCCCGTCACAAAAGCCACGCTGTTATGTCAAATTACCGCCGTGAGGCCAGTCTTTTCGCATTTAATTATGCGGCCAAGGTTTCTCTCTGATGTCGCACGTTAGCCCTTATCACCAGTTCAGAGCAGTATCTAATTGACGAGCTTGCCAAGGAAGAGTCAGATTACATACTGCCTGCCAGACTTTTGAAGAATGTCACCGCAATGTGCGGTTGTCTGACTCTTCAATTGGCACAACCGTTCCGCCGAATATTCGCTTGACGTCGTGAAGTTGTTTCACTGCCTCCGGAGCCGAGCCTATCATTAGAGTTAGCTCATCCATTGTGTAGCGAACCTTTCTGGCCCATTGGTCAGGCACAACAATTGTTTCATCGCGAACGAATATGATGACGTCATTGATGACACCTGACTTTATGATTGCATACCCACTGGTGGCCAGCATTTGCATCAGCTTGCCAGCCTGGTCGGACGGAGTCGAATAACTCTGCGCAGCTACCCGTCGTTGATATGCTTCCCAGGCGTCGTCCCAGGTCTTGCGATATGCGGCGAATGTCTGCTCGGACGGCGGAATGTAGGTCTTTATGTTTGCCGTCCGAATCGCCATGCGAAGAACATCCTCACCGATATGAATTACCGCCCAGGTATGAATAACGTTGAACTGCTCGCGCATGGCGTTATACGTTACATCGTCCAAAGACCCATTGCCGTGGGACTTGCGAGCATTCTCCATGCGATGCCTGAGCCACGCATAGTAGTGTGCGTCCAATTGCCTGTAGCAAGTGTCCAGCATCACTTCGTAGCCGAACCTGGGATCATTGGCTTCCCAGGAATCCAAATTTGTCGCAACCATGAGGATGTGATAGTCTGGAACGGTCTCAGATAGATCGTTCGATGCGTCTACCGCGCAACCACAAATCTCGGCGAGAACATCGTCCTTGTGTGAACGAACAGTCTCGGCGATATCAGGGATCACTAGATATTGCGGATTTAGCCACAAGGTATTGCTTTTACGAGTGCTTGCTCTGATTCCACGACGGTTCAGGATATCAAGATACTTCATCAGAATGCCACCCCGTTTGACCAGTCGAGGCTATCGCATACAGGAATCGGCTGCTCGGTTCCACCGGGAAGTGTCTCCGCCTGTGACGCTTGCGACTCATGTGACCTCATTTCCCTGTAAAGTCCTATAGCATTTTTACAATCACCATGTAACTTTTGGGGGGATAGCGTCACAAGAGTCATATCAGTCACACCGTCGTTGGAGCAGCCAAGCATTACCCCGTGCCAATACCAGCCATCTCTCTTATGTTCTCGGCAACAAGTTCCACGCTCTGAGAGCCGCAAGCCAAACCATCGCTGCGAGAGTGGTTTCTCACCGTTTGTCTCAGCCCAGTCACAATAAGCGGTATATAGCTCTTTAGCCGTCGCTTGAGCATTGCGCTCAAATACACAGCACTCGCCGAGGAACCCACCGAGCACGTCCATATCTTGTTGTAGCTTGCCCGTGGCGGCGCGCACAGCCTCAGCCGTAGATAAACCGTCCTTCTGCCAGTCCAGACATCCGCGAACAATCCAAGCAAGGATTCCCTCTTGTTCGGATTTTAGTTTGTCAGATAGCGCTTTGTCTTTGTAAGGCCCTGTATGATGGTCTGCGTCCTGAAACTGAACGGTAAAGGGCACAAGCCGAATCCGACGCCAGATGCCGAAATCCTGCCCCTGAATCACGGGCACGTGGTTACAAGCCAACCAGAGCTTGAAGACCGGAACGAAAGTGAAGAACTCCTGGTAGAGAAACCGAGCCGTCACCGCATCTTGGCCTGTGAGTTCCTTGACCAGCGCCTCCGCCAGTCGTTTACCGGCGCTGGTTTCTATCGCGCTGACCAGACGTGCGCCGCGCAGCGCCGCCAGATCGTTGGTGTTGCTGGAGTTATGCTTCTCCACAAGAGTATCAGTCGTGGTCTTGGTTTCGTAGTCGCCGAATATATCCCGCAAGGCCGTGATGAACGTGGACTTGCCGTTGGAGCCACACCCGTGCAGTATAAAGAACAGCTGCTCACGTGTGTCTCCAGTGAGCGTATAACCACATGCCTGATGGACAAAGCGGACAAGCTCATCGTCGTTTACGAATATCTCGGCGATGAACTTTTCCCAAACAGGACACAGCGCATCCGGATTATATGCAATCTGACTCACCTTCGAAATAAGGTCTGCACGATCATGCTGATGTATTTCACCCGAGCGAAGATCGATGGTGCCGTTCGCACAGTTGAAGACCCACGCATCCGAGTCCAGCTCGTCTGCCATGATCGTTATGACCGGCTCAGACTCAGCCTGTGATATCATCGCGAGAATGCGCCTGTGATTACCAGATGACACAGCATGGCGTTCAAAATACTTGGCTGCTTCCAACGAACCATCATCGGCCTTAGACTCTATAGTTCTGCGTATGGTGATGGCCTGCCTGAGCATATCGTCAACAACTGACTTTGCCTTGCGGACGATCTCGCTGGTCTCGTCCTTTGCCCAGCGCATTCCATCCCAGCAATACCATTTGCCCGCGTCATGACAGAAACGGATATTATCGCCGTGCATTTTCACCAGCCGCCGCGCGTTGCCGAGATCGTTCATCGGCTCACCGTCCGGGCCGTGCGGAGCATCCATCTCATCTGATGCCCCGCCTCCCCGTGTGGGTCGATTTCCGCGCCGTTTGCCTACATGGTCGGTATAGGTCACTTTGGTAATACTGATGGCCGCATCAATCGTGATCTGCCCGTAGGTCTGGGATCCTCTGTGTTCATCCCATTTGCCTCGCATCAACCCCGACTCGCGAAATAGGCGGTCCATTCTGGCGGGGTCTTTGTCGGTGCGGTATGCCAGCATGCAACAAAGCGCCATGTCCGCCGCGCTGGCGTCGCCGTTATACTCTCCGGTGTTCCCGTTCCAAAGGCGTCTGAACTTCTCCCCGTTGGTCGCGGACAAGGCTTCCTCGATGATCACCGGATCAGATTTTCCTACCGGTCTGGCATTCCTGGTTGTCTCCTTCGGAGGGACGTTGCAAAGATTCTCGCCGAATACTCCAAAGTAAATCTCGCGAACGACTTGCTGGGCATCATTGATATTGGTCGGCGAGTTATCCCATAGTTTTCCGGTAAATACAACGAGCCGCACGTCATCGTATATCTCGAATTGTGGTTGACTGTGAGTCCGGCATCGCGGGCCGGGCTTATTGGCGCGCGCAATAATATGGATGCCAGAGCCAGACTGACTAAGCTCCGTATAGGAATCCACGCGCTTTATCATCTCCTGCGCCCACGGTTCAATTTCGCCGTCGTTCACCACATGATCTAAATCTATGAACACATAGGGATCAGATTCAGATAATACGAACCCTATGCCGTCGAACTTGTTGACCGGCTTGTCGACCGCAGCAACGACATCATCGAACGTATGCCAGGTTGACGGGTCATTGGACTTGGCATTCCCGCGTCCGGCTTTGTCAGTGCGATAAGGAATCTTCGTCGGCTTGCCGTTGCGTTCTTCGATCCGGTAGCAGACCCATTGCCGGAGGTCTTTCAGCTCTTGAGGTATGTTGTTCATTATGCTATCCTCCAGCCAACAGTAGTGGCAAAAATGTCTTGCGCGCGTCGACCTGCGCACGCTTGGCGCAGTTGGCAATTCCCCAGTGATCTCCAACGATGATGGCGGTCTTTGATGCACGGGTCACGCCGGTATAGAGCAAATTTCTGTGGTGCTGAAATGAATGCGACTTATGAACAACCACAATGGAGCAGGGAAACTCCGACCCTTGAGATTTGTGTATACTCAATGCATATGCCAGTTGAATATCATTCCTCTGTGGCGAACCAGCCTCGATATTGACCATCTTGTCTTCAAACTCAACACTGAGCGACCCATCCGTCCCTGCGTTGCGCACGAAACCCATCGAGCCATTCATAACGCCCAAATCATAGTTGTTGCGGGTCTGGATGACTTTATCGTTCACATGGAGCTTCGGACGTTTGCCGGGTAGAACAAGCGGCACATCGTAGTTCCACAGCTTGTGCTGGATAAGCCGCTGCAGCAGAATGTTCAATGCGACTGTCCCGAGCGGTCCTTTGTGCGTCGGTGTCAGAAGTTGCGCATCACGCAAAATGTCAAATCCAAGCTTTTCGTTAAGCGTGTTCTCATAAAGACTCAAAATGAACCGCTGAATGCGTTCAGCTTCACTATGTTGGTCGACAACATACCATACGCCGCGTTCGTCATCAGCCGGACTATGTGTTTGCTTTACTGTGCCATTCAGAATGGCGATGCTATTTTCTTTCAATACACCGGCCTGCCGGATTACTTCATCAAGAATGGTCGTCGGAAGAACTTTCGTCTCAATGAGATCGCGCAATACATTTCCCGGGCCGACCGGGGGAAGCTGCTGATGATCGCCAACAAGCACCACGGCTGTGCGAGACAGTTCGATTGCCTGGAAGAGCCTCCAAGCCAGCGGCACGTCGGTCATTGAGACCTCATCAACAATAATCACGTCGGCATTGATAGGATTCTGGGCATTGCGCGCGTAAGTATTGCAAGTGAACCCTAGCAGGCGATGAATGGTCATAGCCTTACGTCCGGTCGATTCTTCTATGCGCTTGGCAGCTTTGCCGGTCGGCGCGCAGAGCACAACACTCAGATTATTTGATTCATAAATGTCGGCGATAGTGGCAATACTAAAGGTTTTTCCTGAACCCGCGCTGCCGCAGATGAGCGAGATGCTATGGTTCGTCGCGGCATCAACCGCCTGGGTTTGGCGCAAGTTCAGCTTCGATTTACATGCGCCAACCTTATCGATTGTATGTGGATTCGGCTTCTTTCCCTCTGCAAATATCTGTGCCAAATCCTCTTCCATCTGTCGAATAGCAGGCTTTGCTACGAGGAACCGGCAATCTGCGCCGTAACATGTCAGTATCTTCTCATCGATGAGATCTTCCAGGCGCTGTTCGATAAGCTCACGGCTATCGAGACCATCCATGATAAGAAGCTCGTTCGCACGGTTGAGCAGGTCTTCGTATTCCACCCAGCAGTCGCCTCTGTCCAATGCCTCCTCCACGCAGAAAACAATCCCTGCGCGGATACGATTAGTATTATCCTTCGAAATGCCGACCTGCCGAGCGATCTTGTCGATTCGCTTGAATCCGAAGCCGTCAATTTCTCCGACGATGACATAAGGGTCTCGCTCGATGACGCCAACTGCATTGTTGCCAAGTTTCTGCACGAGCTTTGTCACCTGATTGTGCGTTAGCCCGTATACCGAAAGCGCGGTCATGGCGGCATTGGTCTGAGAAGTCTCAAGCCACCTATCGCGCAGCCCTTCAATCGCGGACAATGGAACACGCGCGAGCTCCGCGATCTGCTCCGGGGTTTCGATAAGTGCACGATCAAAGTCACTGCCGAACTTGTCAGCTACCGCACGAGCCCTCACCGGGCCGATTCCTTTTATATGCGGGTTATTGGCAAGGTAGTTCGCCAGACCACTTGCATCCAGGCGTTGGTCAAACTCCATACTGGCAACTTCAAACTGTTGGCCATACTTGGGATGCTTTACGAACTTGCCGTGTAGGACAAGCGGCTCGTGTTCCTTTGGCACAACGTTTCCGGCAAACTGAACGCTCGCACCGTCTTTGGTAAGGAACTTCCCCGCACAGAAATTGGCGGATGAGAAGAATATTCGTTCAACTTCCCCTCGTAGGATGGTAGATTTATCTGGGATTAAACATTGCATTATTTAGACTCCGTTGGTAATAACGTAATAGGAACTCCATAATAAACCGGCACGCAATCTGCCGGTTGGAGCAGAAATATACAGGAACGCTGTAGTCGACAATAATTGACATGGCTGCGCCAAAGACCGAGTTAGGATGAGCGCCAGAACGATAATCCCCTGTGAACACGTCATCGAGATTCGCTTCGACGACCACACAGGCACACGGATAGCTCTGAAGCATCTTCAGTTCATTTCGGAACCGGTCGCGCTCACGAATGACCGTATGGATGAAGTCTTCTAAACTCTTTCTCTCGACCGTCACCTCGCGCTCCAGACCGGCCAGGGAATAATCCCCAGCCGGTAGAGCGCGCCGCTCCACTATCACCTGTCCCGAAGGGAACTCATAGGGAACCTGTTCGCGCGTATCAACTATGACCGTGACAGGCTCGGCCATCAAAACGGTGCCAGCGAGTCATCCTCGCAAGCCAGGTCCGCAACTACAATCCGGCGGTTGAAATAGATGTTCTCATTTTCGCCTTTTGTGCGTTTTGTGATTTCAAGTTTTACATCCAAGAGATCACCTAATCGGTTCGGCAGATCTGACAGCCTCTCGAGATCAAGGCCGCAGGTATGCAGATCGGTTTTGAGCCACTTTATGTTATCTTTGGACGCCATCACGGAGTTTCGCCAGAGCAGACGGCCTGCACATTTAGGGCCGAGAATCTTGAGCGTCCATTTGAGCATAGGATTGCCGGAAGACTTGGCTTTTGCAAGCTCCACTTTTTCCACATTTACCTGATATTTTCCGTCAGGCATATCCTCGAATTCGCGCTCTTCGACGGGCGAGGTTGCGTAATCGTCATCAAACTGGGCGAGGTCGATGTCGCCTATTCCTGTGTTGTCATAAATCATTTTCGAATCTCCTTTGCGGTTTTGTCTGAATTATTGTTGAATTCCTCGATAAACTTGGAGTAATTCAGGTCGATGGTGTCTGGTAGCCTGCCGGTGCGGTCGCCGGCTTCGTAGTAAAGGCTGGGCTTTGTGCGCATAACGCGGCGGGCAAGCGCCTTGCCGTCGGGACCCGCCGTCGTCTCGATATCGCAATAGAGAACCATATCGACGAGGCCGAGGACGATCTTCCTGGCCTTCTCCGGCAGGGTGGGCACGGTCTTGGTGTATTTGCCGGTTCGGGTCTCTATCTCTATCTCCTGCGAGTGGGAGATCAAGTAGAGGCCACAGGGCATGAACGCGAGTTTGTTCATGACGCGCTGGAACTCGTTGTTCGTCAGCGCGTAGCCTTTGCCGAAGCCGAGATCGGACTCGTGCTCGACCTTGAACTTGCGACAGACATGCTCGGCGCACATCTTGTAGGCGTTATCGACCGTGTCGAGAATCACGGTCTTGAACCCGTGATTGCCTTCGGCGATTTCCCCGCAGGCGGCGAGCAGTTCGTCCCATGACCGGACCGGTATCTGGAACACCTCCAGGGAATTGAGCCCTGGCTCGGTAGATAGGAAGAGCGCATCTTCGGCGTGCGAGCACCAGGTGGACTTCCCAATCTTCGTTGCCCCGTAGGTTAGCACAGTCAGATCCGCCAGGTTTGGCTTGGGTGGTGTTTTTGTAGTGGGTAATGGCATTTTATATACCTCCGTATTTTAGTTAGTAGCATCATCCGTCCGCAGTACCTCTTTCGCAGGTTTATGCTCGTAGAAATTAGCGGTTTTTCCGCATTTGAACACATCGAGTAGGTGTTAGCCATTATGGTTCCCATATGATGGCGCCGAAATGATAGACATAATCGCTGTGCTTCCGGTCACACTGCACCTGAATGACATCAAAACAACCGTCGAACTCTTTGGTAAATAGTTCGAGAAGCACTTTTGCCAAATCGTTTCCGATCTGGGAATCGCCCTCCACCATCATTGAATGGTCCATTCCATCAATCTTGCATGATAGGTTGAGTCGTACCGCGGGAACCCCATGGATTGCCTCAATGGCCGTCTTTGCTTGGCCAAATATCTGTCCGACTCGTTCCAGAGGAATGTCCTCCGAAAAACTGAACTTGTAATATTTGTTTGTCATACTGCCCTCTTCTGAATTGCTTGTTGAACCGTTAGTCATTAGATTTACCTCCACTGGTCATTTACCGGCAGATTTGCCGATATGTCGGAAACTTTACAGTTTATTTTTCAAAACCGGCAGCTCGGAATGCTATTTTGAGTTTATTTATTCGATCATACAGAGTACCGCGCGGTGTGCCTGTGTGTTTGGATACATCCGCTATGCTGCCAAATTTGATGATGTCGTCACACAGATTTTTCAGCTCCATCGGAAGACCTGCCATGATGCATTTTATGTCCAATCTGAGCTCAATCTCCTCAACAGGAGAAATCGAGCGTGCCCCGATCTTTCGGTAGTCATCTGCGTCGATAAGGTCACCCCTTACACAGGTCGACCCCTCGGCGTCTTGGACTTTTTCGTCCAGCGAAAACGCATGGTCGCGGAAGTCAAATAAACTGGTTTTACGGGCCTCAATCATGTTGGCGATTTTGCTCTTGAGCACCACGTTGACAAAACTCATTAGTTTCGACTGACTGGAGTCGTATTTTGCAAGCGATTGTCGCAGGCGCCAGGCGAGTTCGGATTCGATGTCGTTCTGGTCCGAAACAATAAAACCTGCGGAGCCTATCAGGTTTTTGCTTTTAAACTTGACTTGCATCACCATCTGTGGGGTCAGCCCGTCGTAGTTTTCGGGAATACCCGTATTTCCTCTTTGGCGGAGGGGGTATTTATAATCTTGGAACTTTTCATTGGTGCAGTTTTCGGAAATCGTTCTTGTTTGCTCTTCGTTTTCTTGATTAAACATCTTGATCACCTTGGGTGTTGCTGGCCTGTTGTTGCCGCTAACACAAGGAATTAAGATAGTCACAGAGAGCACCAAAACATGAAGTAATTTCAAGATAATTCCTCACTCGAGGCTTTGTGCCTTAGTGTCGCGAGGTGATTAACATTCGGTAGTGCGGTAAATGCACGCCAGGACAGGCTAGATGGCATCCAATGCAGTTGATTAGTGGGGTTTGAAGTCTCAAAAACTGTGCGAAGGCATAAATTGATGGTAAATAGTGACATTTACCATGAAATGCAGTACACTCATTCAAGAAAGCCGATAAATCGGCAACAAGCTGGTCAAACAACACACTAATCTCGGTGTGCAGCGAATATTAACAGGAGAGCCGGGCGATCTGTAAACGAGCCTTTTTGTTACTCGATCACACTCGGCTAAAAAGATATGCCACCCACCAAAGCAGATTTAGAGGAATACCATAGGTCGCAACAGGGAATACAAAAGAAACATATTCTAGGCAATCTCTCGCAAATGGAAGAAATATGTAGACGATGTGACTGGACAGGCCGCGCGGTCGAATCTGATGATACACACACCTATCCAAGATACCTCTCAGCCTGGATTGATACGTTGCCGGAAGAGCTACATGGACTTGCCCAGGAGTTCGTTCAAGGTCAGCGGAACTCACGGCTTATCAGTCAATTGCGTCGCGAGCTTATGTCTCGAGAGCCCACTCTTGCGACACTGGACTCACTCTCTGATGCTAAGTTTGGATGCGAACCTGATCATTTAGCGCAAGGCGCACTTGGACTATGGTTGCGCCGGGATTCATCGCAGTTGAGTTTTGCGTTCCAAAAGATCACATCAGATGAGCAGTTGAGTGCCTGTTTCTGGCTTCTGATGGACTATTTCTGGCCTGAGCTGCTTGGAGTAGAACAGGCTGCCATCCATTACTATGGAATCGCATCGGATGCGAACTTCGCACATATCAGGCAGGCTTTACGCTATGCCGCTTTCTGTTCATTGGTGGAACTGGACCCTGCCTTAAAGTCTCGCTACAGCCCGCGATGCGCCCACAATTCTAAGTATCCGGCTGCATTTCTGGAGCATACAGCCCAGAACTTCCTCAACATTCTTGGCATGTTGGGAATGGTGGATCGTAGAGATGATGGTAGCGCGGATATCGGTCCAGACCTCAGTGGAATCAAAGACGACTTAGCTTTCGCCACAGCTGTTCACTCTGAATGGGAGCGTTTGCTGGGCTTCGAACATGGAGCTTACGGTTTTTACGTTGAGCCCAACGTCGCTTGGAACGATGCACTTCGTTACCAATTACTGGCATACGATAAAGAGAAAGTCGTCTCAAAGGCAGATGGATACAGGGAAGAGATTTGCTGGGAAATCTGCAGTTACATGCTGCATCAGGCTTTGGCATCAATGCAAGTGATCATTAGCTATGATCTTGGACGTGCTGCGCAGATATATGAGGATGAAGTAGTCGCCCTTTTCAAACCTCTAATCAGCTCAAAAGCGACGCGCGTTGCCAAAATTAGGCTGCAACTTGAAAACGGACACAAAACAACAAATTGCCCCTCTGAGTATGATGCTTTCGTAATGACCGCGCAACTGGAGGCAGTTGCCAAGTTTAGAGAGATTTACCAAGCATTCAACTTCTTCTATTTCTCTGACAAAAATAGTCTAATTGATGCAGGTCTTGGATCGTATCGAATAAGCGGCGAAGACAAGAGGGAGATTTCACCGATATACGCTGCCCAGGATTCGAAAAGAGAATTCTCATTCCCAGGCTTCGCCGAAAAACTAATGACACTGTGGAGTAACAAAAAAGCGCGGGAAACTGGAATTTCTGACAGAAGTGTCCCACTCGACGAAGATATAATACACTCATCATCTCGACAAATATCGCATCCGACAACTACAGCTGACCCCAATAACACCCAATGGATTACCGTGGACCATCTGGCCAAATTGCTCAATTCCCCGATGCACAGACTGCGGAAACTAGACATGGAGTTGGGCTGTCTCAGAGCAGGTGAGGTTTTTAAAGACGATATGAAAGCTATGAAAATAGCAAGGCTTCGAGCAAAAACTCGCCTATACCTTTACGACACAGATCTTGTGCATTTGGCCTCCATAAAACTTGGAGCACTGGCTGCCAGAAGAAAGGGCGCCAAAACTGAAGGCTCCACGCGCGCTGAGGTAAGCAAGAATTACCTGGTTCCGGAGTCGACTCTAGTATATTGGGAAAAGCGCGGCATCGTCACTCCGATCAAGGATGGTCACAACGTAATATACACATTTGACCAACAGAACATAATCGCAAAACGCTCCAACAAAGAAAACTATCTCAAGTAACCCCCTCAATTACTGCTTGTTTTCGTGCTCTCTGTGACTATCTTGTTATTGTCCGCTGCAGTTTTCTTGTTGGATATAGACTTCTGACGGACGATCGCATTTGACCACCATGAATTGAATGATGCGGAATATGAATTTGCAAAATCACCGAAGCCAGTGGTTGCCGCAGCATCCAATACACAAATTGGTGTGCCAATTGCTGGGAGAGAAAACTTGCGGCGCAGGAACACGGATGCGGCTGGCTGGCATAGTGTTGTGTGCTTATGTGGCGGGATGTTCCGTTTGAGAGTTGCCGTGCTCAAACCCGAGCAATTCCCTCTGTTCTTTCCAATCCAGCGGTATCGGCTGGGAGAGAATGCGCATTGACATTCCATCGGGTTCCCTGCCGTCAAGTATAGCCTCGATAATGTCGGGAGCGAGGAGTGTCAGTCTATAGAGACGGGCGGCGTAGGAAACTTCCAGCCCTATGGCTTGAGCAAGCTCGGATATCGAGGCGAACTTGCCTGAGTCTATAAGTTCCTTCCATAGATGCGCGCGCGTTATTGCGAGCGCCAATGATTCGGAGTAGTTATGTTTTGTATCGGTGGACTGTAGGCGCTCAGGCACGATTATTCTGCGACCGCCGCGCTTTTTCAGTCGCATCGGTATGTCGACGATAAGCATCTGGTTCTTCTCGTCAAACCGTCTGTTCATTGTGCATCTCCATCGTTAGTGAGTGTATTCCCTCGGCGCGTATGCCTATGGATATTCCATCGGGTTTGACTATCACCCGCTCAACAAGCATCCCCACCAGTCGGGTCTGTTCGACTGGGTATAGCTCGTCCCAGATTTTGTCGACATTTTGAAGCGCAAGGCGGACTTCCGACTCGGAAATCGTGGGAGCATTATCGTCCTCCGTTGCCAATTCACTTGCGGCGAGATATGTCTGCGCGACCATCTCCGGTGTTCTGAACACGGTTCTGAGCTGCGCCATCACAGCGCCCTCTATTTCACCGGCGGAAATGGAACCCACTGGGCAGGCGGCGTAACCCTGTTTGGAAGCCTTGCCACATTGGTAGTAGGAATATCGTTTCCCCCTGCTTTGAGTGGAGACCGGGCTCATTGAGCGATCACACGCGCCACACCGGATTATTCCCCGCAGGAGAGCCGGAGCCTTGGAACGAGCATGCTTTGCCCACGTGCGCGTGTTTTCCTCGATGACTGCATGAGCGCTATCCCACATTCTCTGGCTCACGATCCGCTCGTGTTCGCCTGGGTAGGTGTTGTCTTTGTGGATCACCTCGCCGAGGTAGGTTCGGTTGTAGAGTGTCCGGTAGATACGCATTTTGTGCCAGGGCTTACCCTCACGAAAAACGCCGTGCTTGGTCATCCACGCTTTGGTAGTGATTCCTTTCTTATTGAGTTCATCGGCAAGCTGGAAAGGTGAACCAAGTTCTGCGAATCGCTTAAAGATGAACTTGACGGTCTCGGCTTCCTCGGGGTTGATTACCAGCCGCCGTTTATCGCTATCCACATCGTAACCGAGCGGAGGCGTGCCGCCGGTGAACAGGCCACGGCGCTTGGCTGCCGCCACTTTATCTCTAATGCGCTCGCCTATTATCTCCCTTTCAAATTGGCTAAATGACATAAGCACGTTGGTACAAAGCCTGCCCATCGGGGTTGAGCTATCGAAGCTCTGAGTTATTGAGACGAACGCCACATTGTGCGCTTCGAAAAGTCCCACGAGTGTGGCGAAGTCTAACAATGACCGGGAAAGCCTGTCGAGTTTGTAGACCAAAACGACATCGACCTTGCCTGCCTCCATGTCCGCAAGCAGCCGTTGCAGAGCTGGCCGCTCGGTGTTCGCGCCAGTGAATCCTGCATCTGAGTATTCGGTTGGCAGGACAACCCAGCCCTCGTGCTTTCGGCTCTGGACATACGATTCGCACGATTCCCTTTGGGCATCCAGCGAGTTGAAATCTGTGTTGAGGTTCTCCTCAGTGCTCTTACGCACGTATATGGCACAGCGAACCTTGGGCGCACATACGTTATGCTCGATGGCTTTCTTATGCTTCAACTGTTATTGCCTCCCCTCTCTTTTTGTTGATTTTCGCACTTTTGAGACCAAAGAAAGCGCGGCCATTCCAGTGCGTGCCGGTTATGGTCTTCGTTATCGCAGTGAGCGACCTATAAAGCTGTCCGTTATACTGGTATCCTCCGTGGACGCAAATTACCTCGTAGTCTCGACCGTTCCACTCGCGCACAATCCTTGTTCCGGCAACCGGCCCATCATGGCGACCCGTTGAGCGCTTGCGTGCCTTTCGAGATTCACCGGCGTTCTCATCCAGCCCGCTGCTTTCGAATATCGTTGCCATTTTGGCCTTGGCATTATCTGATAAGCCGCCATAAACAAGCTCCTGAATACGATAGGCAAGTTTCTTTACCAGATGAGCCCGATTATATGCGGGCGGCTGTGTGCCATACAGCGTTTTCCAAATGTTCTTCAGTTCATCTTGGCTCAGATTTTTCAGGTCCGCGACCTG
>JAPLCU010000062.1 GCA_026392045.1 Armatimonadota bacterium | reverse complement strand
GCTTCCCTATCCGAAAATCCTGTATCCTTATCCTGAACATCGTCTGCGCGTCACTACCTGAGGCAGGAGCCCAGTGCAATAGTCTTGCACGCTGGGATCTGTGCGGGGGGCTGAGGGTGACTTCGGTCCCTACCGCGACCGAGCTATAAGGAAGTCTGCGTAGCACGGGAGCGTTTCCGGAAGAAAATATTATCACTGTGCCCTATATCGTAAATCAGCCATCCATAACGTCAATTGCTGATGATGACACGATTGACCCACAGGGAACTGGCAATGTAGATATTACCTACAACTCTGAATATGGCGATGCAAACGAGAAAGTGGATGTGTCCGTTGTAGCGGCGTACGATCAATCGCAAACTGCCGATAGCCCTAATCCTGTTCCGTCTGCCGACAAGATGAACGGCGGCATATCTGCTGCTTTAACATGCAATCTGTCTGGGCAGGATGGTTTTTCAGTCGCTACAGGAGCCAACACCTATACCTGGGATCGTCATGACAATAATGGTCAGGATTTGAAACCTGGCCTTTATGATATAATTGTTGGGTTGGACGCTTATCGGCAGGGATATTCTGTTTGTCGCGCTGGCGGTTCCATTGGTGTGTTGTGTATTGCGGATAAGTGAGGGAAGCGGTATTTGCGCTTTGGATGAGAAGATCAGCAAACCTGCGCATAGCGTTTTGTGGAAGGTCTGTATATTTGCAGCCCATATTGCCGATAGCTTGCTGATAAGCATCATGTTGATTCAATGCATTTTGCGTGATTACCTTCACGTCTAGCGAGAACTTGAAACATAGTCTCAGATACTTAAGGAGCAACCAAATGAATTCCGACACCTCTTCATCGCTAATTAGTAATGCCTCTGATCTATGGGAAATATTGAAGGTGCGAGGTGGTTTACAACCAGGAACGTATGATATGGAACTCGAAGCCGATCTCCGTAAGTTGCTTTCATTACCTGATACTGGCGATTTCAATGAAGCTCTCACGGCCAAAGCGACCACGACCGAAGTATTCGTTGCGACCTTCTTCCAGGCTATTCAGCCATATGCTGCCACGATGGCCGATCTGTTGGCGATGTTCGAGAAGGCAGGGGCTACGCACAGTACGCATAACCTCCCGCAAGGCGAAGTCCTTTCATGCGCTTGGAGTCTGATTCAGCTTTCCTAAACGGACATTATAAAAAGCTCACCAATAAGAATAGCTGGACCAGCACCTACGATTCGACTTCTGGCTAGCCTGTTTTAACGTCTCCGATAGGCAAATCAATACTCTGTAACACTTAGACGTATAACGTTGTGTAAGGGCAATTCGAGCGCCACTGCGGGATATAGTCGCATCGGATTATCAGGTTTGCCGCAAATAAGAGGGAACGGATGGTACGAATATGGATAGGGAAAAGATTGTAGAATTTTGGGATGATGATAAGATCGTTGACGGTATCCTGAGTGGTGATCGCGCAGCTGCAGGGCAGCTAATAGGTAAGTACGGGCCGAGGCTATGGAGCTTTCTAGTTCGAACCCCGATGCATAAGAATGACGCAGAAGAGGCAATATCGATGGTGATCGAGAAAGCCATTAGAGGCATGCATACATTCAAGCGGGGCAAGCCTCTTTTCACTTGGCTAGCAACCATCGCGAAGAACGTTCGCGTGGATAGGCTGCGCAGTGGAATTGATCAAGTTCCCTCAGACAAGCTTGATTTCATCGAAGACCAGGATTTTGCCAAGCTCCCCTTACACAAATTGCCAAAGAATGCCTTCGGCGGCGGCAGTAGCCTTGGAGAGCACAAAGCCTCAACTGAAGTTGCGGCCCTGCGAGAAGTGTTATCCAAAATTGGCGAGAGCGACCGAGTAGTGCTGGAATTAGAGTTGTTCGTGCCCATATCCAGAGAAGATATGGCTAGGATGCTTAGCGTAGATGTCGGAACGCTTAGGGTGAGGATATGCAGAGCGCAGAAGAAATTCATCGCGCTCCTTAAAGAGCACCCTGTCTTTAAAGGTAGACCGGTCAATCCGGATTGGGCAAAAGAGTATGTCAAGTAGATTTGCAGTGCAGACGCTTGCTGAATTGTGAAGATGTAATACGGAGAGGATTGAACGCAAATGGCACAAGATTGGACAAAGATTTTACAGGAGGAGATAGCACGAGAGGAAACTCACGTTGGTGAAATTAATCTGACTCCTGAGGAGACAGAACTCTGGAGCTCGATCACGACAGCTGTTTCTGAAAGCAGTGATACATCACTGTATGTAAGCGACAACACCAATGATCTCCTTCAGCAGTTGCAGCTTCAACCTGCGCCACCAGAAGATCTGTGGGCGCGCCTAGAGATAGTTGCCGACCGGGCATTAAGAGATGCCAAATTCTTAAAAGACAAAACCCAGCCAACACTTGGAGACTATATCAGCTTCCTACGTGTAGGAGAGCGCTTGCGTGTTGATCAGGTTGCCGAGGATGTGGCATTAGACTACGACTTACTTGTTGCCTTGGAAGCGAACAAGATATCGTATGGCAAAATCAGACCCTGGGCAGTCACAAAACTGGCCCATTACTTAAAAGCCAACTATGACCTATTCATTGAATTGCTGCCTTCTCTGTTTGATCGCAGAGGACCTGCATTGGCGACTGACACAGGTCTGTTCAGAGCATTGCACGACTTGTCGCCTGCAGAAAGAGCGCAAATGATGGCTGATGCTGGCAGCGAAATATCCGATGGTATTTCGGATACCATGTCAGCCTACCGAGATTCTGTTCAGGAGAAAGAGCAGAAGGATTTCGATGCTTTTGTAGCAGAAGTCAAGAGTGCGTGGAAAAGCGAGTGACTTCTCTTCAAGCAAGCTAGATGGAATTTCGGGCAGCGAGTAACTCGCTGCCCATCCTAACGTGCACCCATTATGCGCATATATGCGATTGAGGCGACCTCGGGACTGACATTATAATGCTTGACGACACCGTCAATGGACCCGAGCTCTTGCCAGTCATTCTTTAGGAGCGCCCTAGGCACCAGTAGCTCACCGGCAAACTCGTCTGCCTCTATCTCATACATATCCTTCATAGCCGTCTCAACGAACTCATGATCTATCTCATTACTTGTTGATGATCTCTGCTCTAGATCGGAGAAATCCATAGCTTTAAGTTTCTCATGAAGCAGAGCTAAATGACCCAATTCGTGGCCGAGAGTAAAACGCTTGCGATGATCGTGGTGCCGGCTGTTGATGTAAATGCATTTATCCTTGGCCCTACAAAAGCCACTGACCCTGTCATCTAGATTTACTTCTTCCACGCGATAGCCCTCTCCACTGATAATGCTTAGGACTGGTATCGGCGCCGTTTTGATGCCATACTTCCGCAACAGCTTTCGAGCTGCCTCACGGGCAACTCCTATCCTTGCTTCCATTCGTTATCCCCCAATTGTAACGCCCAGCCGTATTACATCATGAGCCGAGCAGACATGCTTAAAGTTTAGCTTAGTGGTAGCTTCTGCAAAACCATGGTAGTTTCCTTCAAGATAAAGAACGCTAGCCAACTATTTTAAGTAAATAAATCCTGTCGGCAAGGAGTGCGAAATGACGCATCAAAACGATTCCAAAAAAGAGCAAGATCACAACATTACAGTAGAAGTTCTGTCCGGCAGATATGCGGAGCCAAAAACTTTCACGTTTGCCCAGCAGACGAAGGTAGAAGAATTGGCCAGAACGGCTGGCTCAGAATTTGGATACCCAGCCGACCAAGCCTTTTATGTTGTGAGGCAGAATGACGAGGCGGTACTCGGCGATGATCGCACCTTGGTCAGCTACCATATCCAAGATGGAGAAGTGCTGATATTGTCCGCAAGAGTGGCGGGTGTATGATGATTGTTGAACCAACGGTCAGTCTAGAACTGATTAGAAGCGAGTTACAGGGAGTAGCCTGGCTGTGGGGACAGCCAGGCTACTCTCTGGACATTAGTCGACTTGAGACGGAGATAATCTTCACAGCGACAATGGTAAGCAAGTGCGATGGTGAAGCCTATATCTTTCAGTTCGACTGTCGGGATTATAAAGCCTCACCCCCCGCCATCATCCCCATTGACCCGCGGAACGGAGAGCTTAATACTCGCCACGCGTATCCTAGCGAGAATTATCCTGGCGGCAACATCTTCCACGCGCAACCTGTCCTGTGCATTCAATTTAACAGGCAAGCATATCAAGCCAACGGAGGGCCCCACGGAGATTGGCATATCGGCAACTGGATGTCACTGATACCTTGTCACTCAACTCTGGGAGAGATGCTGACTCTGTTATGGGTTAGGATTAACAACCCAGATACTTATTGCGGGAGGATGGAGAAATGAAGATGATCAGATCCCTCCTAAAGATGTGCTCAAGAAGGGTCTATCAGGTGAACCCGCTTGATCAGAGACTTGTCATAAGCAGCACCATTATCAATGAAACGCTGGAGTTGCTGTGTTCATATCGAGATAAACTAGGCGCACATGAAGGTGTTGTCTACTGGGCGGGGCTATTCGTGCCGGGTTGCACAGTTGTTGTCTGTGTTATTGCCCCAGAAGCTATAACAACGGCGGGATCATTCACCATCGGACCTCAGGCAAACGCTAGAGCCATATCAGCTGCGGTGCGTCATGGATGGCGGATTGTTGCCCAAGTGCACAGTCACCCAAGCAGTAAAGTGGACCATTCGATTGGAGACGATCAAGAAGCCTTTCTTCCGTATCCTGGCTACCTGTCTATAGTTGTACCGGACTATGCCATGATTCCTGCTTCTTCGGTTGCAAAATGGGGGTTCCACGCGTATTGTGCCTCGGGCTTTCAACGTTTATCCTCCAGCTCGCTACAACAACAGCTACTTGTCATTCCAGACGGACCGACAAATATCGATCTACGGGAGGTAACCACACGATGACACCAGAAGAGTTCAGGAGATTGCGAGATAACCGGACGCAGTCGTGTGAGCGTATAGACGACTACCAATCAGCCAGTGTTGCGATAATAGCTGGCAAATGTGCTGAGACGGAAGATGGCCAGATGATGATCATAACCGCCTCATCTTTATTTGCCCGATTCTGCCACAAGATAGACGTCCTAGTGCCCGACGCAATTTGTCTTCTGCGACCTTACGGCAAAGGAAAGCAACTGCATGAAGTGATCAGGAAGGAAGTCTTGAGTGCCGACCCTTGGGCTGAGCTCGGTCTTGGGGAGCAACTGCAAAGTAATCATACATATGTCCTGCAAATAGGGGGAACTGTCACTGGTAACTTAATTCCTGATTTCAGCATTGATAGCAATGGCTGGGTAGCCTGCGCAAGTCAAGGGGCTGTTAACTTCAACTGCAATCATTCGATATCTAACCTAGTGGGTGCTGCTCAGGCAGCTATTATTGGGGTAACCGATGGTTTTAAAGTCGCAACTAGTCAGCCTGGGAAAGCACGCGTCTCCCGGGCCCATTTTTCGACATTCTACTGCAGGCTTCTAGACGATACGCATGATGAGGCTCCGGCACTCGCAACTGGTATGCCGATATCCCTCGGGAATCTGTTTGTTGTTGGCGCGGGTGCGGTGGGCTCTAACATACTGCACTTCCTGAAGTTCTTTCCTATAAGTGACACTAGTGTCACAGTGATTGACCATGACACTGTCGATTACAGCAACCTCAACCGGTGCTTAGCATTTGGCTATAATGATGTGGGAATTTCTAAGTCTGCAGCTACCGCGACTATGCTGAGCGATTGCGGCGTTTCTGCGACCGCTTTCACAGGACGGTTTGATCAGTATATGGAGTGCCATAAGCTAGATGCTGATATCATCGTACCTGTTGCCAACGAGTATCAGGTCAGATGGGCAATACAAAATAATCTGCCGCCACTCATGCTTCAGGCAAGTACGGGGCGCGCGTGGACTGTCAACGTAGGGCGGCATATTCCAGTGCGGGATTTCTGCCTCTCGTGCAGTTTTCCTGAAGTGTCCGATGCCCATATGGCTTGCGGCAGTGGAACGATTTCCGATAGCCCAGATAAGGAAGCGGACGCTGCATTGCCTTTTGTTTCACCGTGGGCTGCCATACTCGTTGTAGCCGAGCTGGCTAAGCTCCAATTTGCTGGATACCCATTCTCCAAGTCTAGATTATCCGTAGAAACCTATGGCCCACTACACACGGTTGAACACTTTCAGGGCCAGAAGCTCCAGTCCTGCATTTGCGCTGGTATGTCAGAAGCCTTATTTCACAAGATAAGAGGGAAGACGCGCTTCGCCGATTTAAGCTTTTCGCCGACGAGCGTTGGCCATCATTAGGCTTTTGCCCGATTGGAGCGATCGAGCAATAGACCCAATATGGCGATGGCACCCTGTAGGATTTTTTGCAGGGATTAGCGCGGCCTGCAAAGCATTGCTCTACGTGCTTCTTCGGGAGCCAGAATGGTGCTCGTTGCTACAGTCATTCAAAAAGAATGTAGACACTGAAGCGACTACGACGTGACTAACACCACTCAAGTATTAACAGGAGGAGCCGATAATGTAGAGGGTATACTGTAGGGTGCACGCCAAATTTGTGATGTTCATGCTGCCATCCTCGCATATTGTTCAAAGTTGGTATCTGGGGCGTCCAGCCAGAGTCGGCGTAGTTGCAAGATAGATTCTGCCCCAGCCTCGGTCCAACGCATCCCTGATTGTTTCAGTCTGGCTTGCACGAGGCATTTACAGGAAGACTCGGCTATACCGCTACCAATGTGCATTTCCTTTGCCCGGTACTCATCATAGCGCATCCTCTCACGGTTTCGCTTGAAATAGCGTAGATTATCATTCTTTGTCTTGATATCTTCCGCCTCAAGCGGCCTCCAAGCCCTTATTGACCTCATCACTTTCTCCCATCTACCCTCAATAAGGTCCAGAGAGCGCTCTTCAAGCCATTTCGCTGCTTTCGGGGTCTGTGCGCCATACCAGACTTTAGACACCTCAGAAAGATGCTCTGCCGCATGGTAGAAGTCCAGTATTTCCGTGGCTTTGGGAAAATTGCTCTTGGCTTGGTTCCATATCCATCTACCTCCATCGCCGAGCACCACAATGTCCCCGCAACGCTCCGCACCTCGCTTAAAGGCAAGGGCGTATAGCTTGTCTCCAACCGCTTCAGCATTTCCAAATGTGCCTACATGTTCTATATTGCGAGCCACGACCGCGCCATTGTTATCAGGCGATGCTTCGTAAACTGCTCCAACCTTGCACTCACGCCAGCCGTCCTTCATAGGAGCCATTGCGCCGTCTACGGTTACATACAGCCTATTTGGAGCAATCTTCGGCCCCACAGCGTGTCCACTCAGCACAAAAGCTGTCTCCTTAGCCAATTCTTTGCCTATTTGTGAGCCTACTAACTCCGCCACTCGTTCAACCGTCTTTGCCGAGACATCAATGCCGCACAAGTGATTCAGTTCTATCGAACATCTACCAAAAGGAACCAGCGCTGCAAGCCGAGCGATCTTGGCTCTTACCGCTATTGTAGTGCAGCCTCCATCAAGCTCAAGAGTTTCGTCTATAGGACAGAACCCCTTCTTACAGTTGCCGCAGTAGTAATAGGCGCGCACTACTTTCCTGTCACCGTGCAAACTTACAATCCGCTTCTCGTAGTCCCGAACATATCGCGACAGGCAACCGCATTTGCACACGGCATAACTTCCTACATAACCACTACCCTCCTGCTTGGTCGCATCATCCTCAATTCTCTCGGTGATCTCCCGTCCGATCTCCTCAGTTATCTTCTCGATGCGCTCCATAGTGCTTCCCTTCTTAGGGAACTTTTCCTCTAAGAGCTTGCGAAATTCATCAGTCAGTCTTGCAATTCTTTGTTCTCGTGTCTCTTCCATCTCGTCGAACCTCCATTTGTCTCTCTAATGGATAGTTCGACACTCACACCCCAGATTCATGCCGAACACTTGTTCTTTTTTTCACCGACCATGAATTTGGCGTGCACACCCCACTCGCTCCAATCTGTTTAAGCAAAGGGAAAATGTCCCCTTAACTGCAAAGGGATTTTGTCCCCTTTGGCTTTATTGGGTTTATCGCTTTTGTTGCTGAAACGGAAGTTTGGTGGGACGGCAGTAGCCGTCCCATTTCCGTATTCAGCCCCT
>JAPLCU010000079.1 GCA_026392045.1 Armatimonadota bacterium | reverse complement strand
GCTAGACCCTCGCGTATTACGTCCGCAGGTTATAGAAACATGGCGAGATGGCGTTCAGTGTGTGGACAAGATACTGGGCGCACACGTTTACGATCTGGATGGCTCGGACAATGGGCAGGCACGCTATCTCACCACGCCCATCGGAGACCTGCAGCCCGTAGATTTGGATACAAACGAGACCTGGAACCTGGCCGTGCGGGTGGCTCGGGCTTTTGTAAACACAGGCTGCACGGTTCCATTATTTGGCCTGCCGGTAATCGCAAGCGTGCTGAATATCGCAATAAACCTCTACGGTCAGGAAATCATAATTGGAATGTATTCCGACCCCGATGCCGTCCGCCATGACCTAAGCGTCATAAATGACCTGCTCTGCGATATGCACCGCAGGCTTATGGAGATCGTCCCTGCAAATCAGCTCCAGTGTGTAGTTGGGGCGTGGAGAACCCAGCCGCCAGGGTACGGCCAGATTTGCGGGTGCAGCACCCAGCTTCTATCGCCCGAGCTATACGCAGACTTTATCGCACCACTAGATGACCAGCTTCTGTCTGTGTACCCCAACGGCGGCATGATTCATCTCTGCGGCGGCCACACCCAGCATATTCCCGTGTGGCGCGAAATGAAATCCCTGAAAGCGCTACAACTCAACGACCGCGCCGCCGGAGACCTGCCAACCTACTTCCGCGAACTCCGCGAAGACCAAATCATATACCCAAGCCCCTGCGCTGAGATATCGGTCGAGCAGATACTTGAGGTTACAGGCGGGCGTAAGACTGTATTGGTCACGGATTGGGATCCTTCAAATAGAGGATTCGCCGCATAAATGTTGTAGCAGAAAGTATATGACTGCTGATGTATGGAGAGCGCTATGGATCGTCGAGAATTTCTAAAAATTGCTGGAGTTGGAGGGTTATCGTTGATGGCTGGAAACATGGCTTTTGCAGGCGATAAACTGCTTGGCGGAAAAGATTCCAAAAGGCCAAACATCGTATTTGTGATGGCTGATCAACTGGGTTACCAGCGCTGTGGTTACGCGGGAGATTCGCTGGCGCATACGCCAAATATCGACCTGCTCGCGTCGCAAGGCATCAACTTCCGCCAGGCTGTTACCTCGATGCCCGTTTGCGCCGCGTATCGCGCCTCTCTTTTGACCGGCAAATACACCACCAGCACGGGAATGGTGATCAATGAAATCCGAATGAACCCGCATCACGAATGCCTGGCGCACGTTCTCACAAAAGCCGGCTACGAAACCGGCTACATCGGCAAGTGGCATCTGTATGCAAATCAACTTGGCAATCACCTGGACCCAAAGAACTCATTCGTCCCACGCGGCCCGCATCGCCTCGGTTTCGACGGCTATTGGGCGGCATATAACTTCCATCACGAATACTACGGCGCGTATTATCACAAAGAATCGCCTGATAAGATTTTCTATGGCAAAGACGTTTACGAACCCGATGCGCAGACCGATATGGCCATTGATTATATCAATGCACGCGCCAAGGGTGACAAACCTTTCTGCCTTGTGCTTTCGGTAGGCACCCCGCACGACCCGTGGGCGGTCGACAATGTGCCAAAAGACGAACTCGCACGCTTCAAAGACACCAAATTCCCGCTGCCGCCCAACTATGCAAAGGAAGCCGACCCTTATGGCGACAACTGGGCGCGCGGGTCGCGTGATCCGAACGTAATAGAACAGCAAAAGCGCGTCTACTACGCTATGACATCGAATCTCGATAAAAACCTGGGGCGCCTGATGACTGCGCTCGATAAAGCCGAGATCGCTGATGATACCATTCTGGTTTTCACTTCAGACCATGGGGAGATGTTCGGCTCGCACGGTAGACGGGCGAAAAACATTTTCTATGATGAAGCGGCGCGAATTCCATTTTTGCTGCGCTATCCTAGAAAAATCAAAGGCGCGAAGTCAGACGCCTGCCTTAATACAGTCGACATCATGCCCACGCTGCTGGGGCTTTGCGGACTTGGCGTGAAAATCCCAAAAGAAGTGGAAGGAATGGATTTAAGCCAAATTGCTTCCGGAAAGAAAGGCGCTGAGCCTGAAGCGGCGCTTTTGATGAACACCGGCGCATGCGCTGCCTGGGAAGATGGTCACGAATGGCGAGCCCTGCGCGACAAGCGCTTTACATACGCAGTGTATCGCGGCGGTGGAAAGCTTCCCAAAAAAGAATTGCTCTTCGACAACACAGCAGACCCTTACCAGCAGAAAAATCTAATAGACGATCCAAAACAAGCGAAAACAGCCGGGCGTTTCCGCAAAATGCTCAGCGCCCAAATGGCAAAACTCAACGACACATTCCCAGCCTCAAGCTATTACCGCGAGCACTGGGTAGACAAAGACCGCATAATCATCGCCTCGGCGCGCGGGGTGTTTCCCAAGGAACAAACGGGCTCATAGCATAAGTCCTAAATTCAGAAAAGGCCGGAGTCAATTGACCCCGGCCTTTCGTAAAACTACTTCATATTTGCCATTGGCTGTTCCTGTTTTCGGGAACTGTGGACTACAAGGTAATCCAAATCGACTTTGCCCTGCTCATAGGTGAGCGCTTTGTGACCGTCAGAAAAATCTTCACATTCAAAAATCTGACATTCCTTAGGTAGTGTGCAAGAATCACAATTCTTGCAAGTAGCACAGATACTATTTCCCATATTTATCCTCCACATTGAGTATATTCATAGCTCTCCCCATCGAAAGCTACACTTACATTATGTACTATAATTGCATTTTTTTCAAGGGTTATTTTCAAAATAATATTTTTTTATATGCTCCAAGCTTGCAGCAGCCTCTTTTTCGCTGACAGGCGCCTCAGCCTCTTGAGGTGTCACAAACTTTTTAGCGGTTTCAGCCATCTCTTGCAGCCGCTTATTGACCGCATAGTTTACCGTGCCCTCGGGGTAAGCGCCATCCGGCTTCTTTTCACCCGCGGGCATATTTGTTAGAATCGCTATACCCTGGTCCACGTTATCTATCGCCCAGATATTGAACTTGCCATTCGTAATCGCATCCACCACCTCCTGCTGCAACATCAAATGACGAACATTCGCGCGCGGGATCATCACCCCTTGCTCACCCGTCAATCCCTTTGCCTTGCAGACCGCATAAAAGCCCTCAATCTTGCGGTTCACGCCGCCAATGGCCTGAATCTGTCCGTGTTGGTTCACCGAGCCCGTAACAGCAATATCCTGCCTGATTGGGATTTCCCCAATCGCTGATAAAAGCACATATAACTCCGTGCTGGACGCCGAATCACCCTCCACCTCATCATAGAGCTGCTCAAAGGCCAGAGTCGCATACGCGGCAATTGGCTTGTCCTGCGCGAACTTGCCTTCTATATATCCTGTGAGGGTCATCACGCCCTTGCTGTGTATACGCCCACCCATCTCACTTTCGCGCTGAATATCGACAATCTTCCCCTTGCCAATCGCCACACGCGCAGTCAGCTTCGACGGCCTTCCAAAACTAAAATCCCCCAAATCATAAATGGAAAGGCCGTTCGCCTGCCCCACCTTGGAGCCATCCACATCAATCATTATAGTGCCCTCTTCTATCAACGCCTGCACCTTATCCTCGATCATCCGCGAACGGTATTCCTTCTCACTTAATGCCTTAGCAACATGAGCTTCCATCACAAGGTCGCTGCCAGCTTGAGCAGCCCAATATGCCGACTCACAGGCCATATCCGATATATCTATAAACCGAGTGGAGAGCCTGTGCTTATCCTCTATCAAGCGCGATCCATAATCAACAATCTTTGCAATGGCGCTCTTATGAAACGGCCGTAATCCGAGCACGCGAGTGCGATCCGCGATAAACGCCGCATATTGAGCGATATGCTTATCATTACGCGCCATCTCTATATCAAAATCGGCCTTAACCTTGAAAAACTTGCGGAACTCTTCATCCATATAATACAACAGATAATATATATACAGACTCCCAATCAAAATCACCTTTATATCAATGGGTATCGGCTGCGGTCTGATCGTGGCCACAGACAACAATCCATACTGATCCGCAACATTTTCCGGAGCAATTTCACTTGCCCGCAGCACCCGTTTGAGGCCGTCCCACGAAAACGGGCTGATGAGCAAATCCAAAGCCTGCACAATAAGATAACCGCCATTGGCCTTATGAATAGCGCCGGATTTAATCATAGTATGGTCGGTGCTCACAAACCCAAGGCGGCTCCTGAACTCGATACGGCCCATGAGGTTATTAAAAGTTGGATTATTCTCCTGCACTACCGGGGCTCCGCTGCCATTCTCGCGGGTCACGAAGACATTCACCTTATATCGATCAAATGCCGGTTCGACAAACTCCTGAAACGCCGCCGGCATCCCCTGCGTGTGTTTGTTCTCCTGGACGCGAAAGTCGTCCAGCCTCTCGACCATATCATTTTCAACTTCATTGAGGTAATTCAAGATTGCTTTGCAGTCTCCAAAGCCGTCGCATATCCGATATTTCTCCCTTAGGTCTTCAAGCAAATGGCCTGCGGCGAAAAGCGCGATCTCACGATCGAGCTCTTGCAGCTTGTCCTGGGCTTCCTTCTCCAGCGCTCGGGAGCGCAATATAAACTGATTGGTGCTCTCTTGCAGCTTTGTGCCGCGCGCTTTGATATCCTGCTTGACGTCATCTGAAAGCGCATCATATTCATCGCGAGTATATGGCCTGCCCTCAGGAGTGAGCGGCACTGAAGCGATGCCCACCGGGGTTGCTTCTATTGAAAAACCCGACTGAGCTGCTTCCCGCTGCAAATCAAAGAGCAGACTCTCCCGCCTCCGCTGTATTGCATCCAATATCTCGCTCTTGCGTTTCTCGTAATTCTCGCTCTCAAAAGCGCGCGGCAGCTCTGTTCGCGCCATCTTTATGAACTCTTCCATATCCTCGGCGAGCTCCGGCCCCTTACCGGATGCCAGCTTTATAGCCTTGGGGCGATATGGGTCCTGAAAATTGTTGATATACACCCAATCGCTGGGCGCGGGCTCGTCTTTCGCCTTTGCCTTAACGGACGCTATCACGCTCGAGTTTCGCCCGGTGCCGGGACGCCCCGCGACAAACATATTGAACCCATACGTGCGAATCCCCAACCCAAAATCAACCGCGCTGACCGCGCGCTCCTGGCCGACCGTCCCCTCGATAGACGCCACATCGGCAGTGCTCTCAAAACCCAGAGAATCGGGATCGCAAGTATGAGTTAGAACCTCTGGTAACAGTTTGAATGTATCAGGCATAGCTCTCCCCCCTATATAGGAATGCTTTACCCAGGGGGTTTCAAGCGGGAAACAGGAAAAATATGCAAAAATACCACTTGACAGCCTCGTCACTGTTGTTAAACTGCGAATTTCAAGATGCGAGGAGCGTTTGGTTAGTTACACTGTATGTGGCTCCCGCGCATCGGAATACCTGGGTAACTAGAATCGAGCCAAACCCACATTCTGAGGACATAAGTTTCGATTTCCTTGCAGGCACTAACGTCGAGGGTAAGAGCTCACTCTTAATGTTTTGTCATTCCGAACTTGATTCATTACCGTCCCATAGCATTCGATGTAATAGTTTTGAGTTCTGAGTTCTGAGTTTTTGATTTGTCTTCGCACGAGTCATTCAGTCCAACTCGCCATCCTGAGGCTCTCGAAGGATGAGCAGTATGATAAGCTTTCATATCTAGCATTTCCGTATGACACCTGGTCGAAAAACCAACAAAGGGGTCAACGGAAGCCATAGGGTTATGAGCGTAAAATATAGCCGTAAATGCCTTGTTTTACGAATTGTGGGATGGTAGTGAACTTGATTCGGAATCTAAGCCTTAAGCTAACAGATCCTGAATCGAGTTCAGGATGACAAGTATCCTCACGAAGAGTGAGCTCTTACCGTCGAGGAGATAGTGATCGACACCATCTGCGTCCCTGAACCTGGCAGCATGGTTGCTATGCTCGGTGGTCTCGTTGGCCTAGTGGGCTTCGGCATTCGCCGCAGGAAGTAATTTAAGAAGAATCCAATGAACTTACAGCCCTCGCCAATTTCGGCGGGGGCTTTTCTTTTGATGCGATTTCGGATTGATTTCTAATGCCAGCCTGCTTGCCTTGAAAAAATAATTCAAAATATTTCAAAAAACCTATTGACAGCGGAGTTTATGCGCGATATCATACTGGTGTAATTCTTTACACCTGGGGTTTTATATGACTAGCGCGCTTACAAAGAGGCAAAGACGGGTTCTTGAGACCATCGAGAAATCTATGGCAGACGGCAACAGGCCGCCGAGTATTCATGAACTTATGGCCAAGCTCGATATCGCAAGCCCCAATGGCATCGCCAAGCACCTTGCCGCTTTAGAAGCAAAGGGTTATATAATCAGGGATCATGGCGCGCGCGGGATCAGGCTGATGAAGACTGCAAATGCGGCTTCGGCAAAGACACTGCAAACTGGTCATTCTGCCATTAGGATGGTAAGTGACAGAAATTATCAAGAGAGCGGCGCTGCGGCGTATATTCCGATTGTTGGAAACATCGCTGCCGGGTCACCTATACTTGCCGAGGAGAACATTGAAGATGTGTTACCGGTGCCTGAAGCAATGGCCGGCGCAGGCGGCGAGACGTTCTTCCTGAGAATTAAGGGCGAGAGCATGATTGACGAAGGTATTATGCCCGGCGACCTTGTGATGGTAACAAAATGCGATAGTGTTGCCAACGGAGAACTAGCCGCTGTTATGGTTGAGGACGAGGCGACCGTCAAACGGTTCTATCGCAGAGGCAGCATGATTGTCCTCGAACCTGCAAACCCAGCCTACGAGCCGATTGTTATCGATCCTGCCAGGGAGCAGGTCGCAATAGTCGGCAAAATAACCGGTCTTCTGAGAAGCTATAAAGGAAAGCTCTGAGGAGCTTATATCAAGGAGGTATCGCCGTGGTTAGCAACAGAATCAATCTATTTCTAAGTGGAGTGTTTCTCACTCTTATTCTTATGAGGCCGAATGTGCCCGTATTGGTGGGGGTTGGGTTGTTGACGCTTGTAATTACCGGAGCGCGTCGCGATCTCTGCTCATCCTCCCCAAGAAAACGCTGGGCAGCATTCAAGCGCCTTGTATTGCTTTCGATCACGGGCGGCATGCTGATATTGGTCGGCATCGGTATCGAATCAGCGCCCTGGCAAATGAGCATTAGCACATCTGCGCAGGCCAGACACGCGATGGCAGCGCTGGTTATTTACGGCGCAGCATTAATCGGGGCTCCTGCACTAGCATGGGCGCATCTGTCTCTGAGAGAACCTGGGGCCAGACGCAAAATCGCTAAAAAAGCTGCTGCGGCCACTCTTAGAAATATCGCCTATACTGAGAGAATTCATCGCGTACAAATAGCAGTTTGAGCGGGCAAATCAGCGGCTCAGAAAAAATATCGGCAGACTTCAATAATCCTTTTCAGATTTCATGTCAGAATGCTCACGCTTATGGAATGATATCTATGAGCGGCGAGCAGGGAAAGGAAGTATATATGGGGGCTGTCGGAATTCCGGAGGTCCATGAAGATCGCTCAATCAAGCTGACAAGGCGCGAACTTGAAGTACTTTCGCTTGTAATTGAGGGTAAGTCCAGCAAGGACGTGGCTGACGCGCTGTATGTGAGCAAGAGAACTGTGGACTTCCATTTAGCCAACATATATGACAAGCTCCAGGTGTCGAACCGCGTTCAGGCTTTCCGTCGCGCTACTCGATTGGGACTGATACCCTTGGAGGTAATGCTATCGGGAAACTGAGCTGACACCTAGCCCGGTCTCGTGATAAGGCGGTTGTTTCTTACGGAATGGCCGCCTTATCGTTTCAACCGATGCTCTACTGAGAGACTTCGATCTTTGAAAGACTCTTATCCGCGCACAAGAGTAGCAGCGACTTGCTATCACGCGAGAGAGCGCTTCGAATGATCGGCGCGGGCATCTTTCCCAACCCTTCCATAGCGCCATTTCTACGCATAATAAACAGCGCCCCTTTGCTATCACTCAGCAGCGCCTCTCCATTTGAGGTAACAAGTTTCGGGTCGGCTTGGAAGAACATCGAACCTTTCTCCCAAAGACGTTCCCCCGCTTCATCGAAGAGTATCGCGTGCTTTTCCGAAACAGACTTACCTTTGTGCTCGATCACCTGACGGTATCCCAGGCATACAAATCTTCCATCCGACGAGCAGACCACATGCGTGCCTGCTGACACATCGAGTATGCCCTTCCATATCATCACGCCATCTGCATTGATCAGGCAAAACTCACCATCAACGCCCCGTCTATTAGGCATTGACCGCAGCATTAACTTCTCCGGTGAACCCATCTGTTCCACATAATGCAGGCTAGCCGAATCGAGGTTTCTTTGCCAGAGTTTGTTACCATCGAAATCAGAGCGCACAAGCGCCGAATCCTGCCAGGTCCCATAAATTATGCTCTTGGTGTCCGGAGCAATATTCAAGGATACTACTGCTCCGGGAGTGCGCCACCAGCGATAGCGCCTCGCGGCGCCATGAATGTCGAATACATAAATACAGCGCTTGCCAGTGCCGACAACAAACCGCGACCCTCCATCTGCAAGGCAGGCATCCGCCGACCATACAGCTCCCGACACATTCATCTTCCAGCACACCTGCCCGGCGGAGTCCAATACCACAACTTGGGAGGTGGACTGGTCCAGATAACTGTAAGCGAGGGTATAGGAGCCATCCGGCGATACAATCGCACGGTCCATGCCCGCAATCACGGCCGAATAGCATTGTTTGCCTGCGATTGTATAAACGTTCAGGTGATTCTTTCTATCTACCGTGCAAAAATATCGGCCACCGGGTGCAATGGCCAGATGTGCCACATCATTTGTTTGAATTCGCCATGCAATTCTTACTTTCGAATCCTTTCCCGGCGCCGGGTGAGAGGAATGTTTATTCGCAAGAATATGTTCAGGGACAACGCAGACAATTACAATAACTACTGGGACAAGCGCCAGCATCATATTTCGTTTGGAAAAAAGGCT
>JAPLCU010000046.1 GCA_026392045.1 Armatimonadota bacterium | reverse complement strand
AGGGGCTGAATACGGAAATGGGACGGCTACTGCCGTCCCACCAAACTTCCGTTTCAGCAACAAAAGCGATAAACCCAATAAAGCCAAAGGGGACAAAATCCCTTTGCAGTTAAGGGGACATTTTCCCTTTGCTTAAACAGGCAAATAATGGATATTGCGCTTGTAGATACTTGCCTGTTCGTATGCGGATGCCGTAAAATGTGTAGGGCTTGGTTATGTCCCGACCTGAAAGTTACTTTACAATGAACAATCCTACTCGACCAAAACGAATAATGGTGGCTATCTCAGGCGCAAGCGGTTCCATTTACGCGAAGCGCTTTTTGCGCGCTATTTCACCTGCATACGATTGCATTTATCTAACTGCATCTGAAAATGCTGTTGCTATTGCCCAGCAAGAGGTTGGTATCACCAGGTTGGAGGATTTTATACCTGAGGGCGAGGAGAAGCGATTTAGAATATTCGATCCTTGCGATATGTTCGCGCCGCCGGCGAGCGGTTCACACGATTACGATGGTCTTGTCGTGATTCCATGCTCGATGGGCGTTGTGGGACGAATCGCGTCTGGGATATCGACCGATTTAGTTACCCGCGCCGCTGACGTATGCCTGAAGGAGCGCAGAAAGCTGGTTTTGGTAATCAGAGAGACACCGCTAAGCGTGATTCACCTCAGAAATTTGACTATCCTTGCGGAGGCGGGCGCAATTATTCTGCCTGCAGCGCCAGCGTTCTATGGCAATCAGGACTCAGTTGATGATTTGATCGATTTTGTAGTAGATCGGGTTTGCCGCGCCATTGGCGTGGATGTTCGGCTGATTGAAGGGTGGGGCGAATGATCTCTGATATTGCCTCTTCGCCTTTTCGCAAGGTCAAGATCATGATGGAGATGATAAAGTTCGAGCATACGATCTTTGCTTTGCCTTTTGCAATGTCGTCAGCGTTGGTTGCGGCAAAGGGCATGCCGACTTGGCATGATATTGTTCTGGTATTGATTGCGATGGTTGGCGCCAGGAGCGCGGCGATGGCGTTTAATCGGATAGCGGACGCAAAAATCGACGCTTTGAACCCGCGAACGGCGTCTCGTGCGCTTCCGAATGGCGAGATTTCACTGCAATCGGCGTGGATATTCACGATTCTCTCGGCTGCCTTGCTTGTGCTTGCTGCTTACGAGCTGAATACGCTTGCTTTTGTGCTTTCACCGGTTGCGTTGGCTGCCATACTTGGTTACTCGTATACGAAGCGTTTTACGGCTTTCTCGCATTTGTGGCTGGGACTGTGTTTGGGAATTGCGCCGGTGGGCGCGTGGATTGCCGTTAAGGGTGAGATTGGTTTTCCATCTATGGCGCTGAGCGCGGCTGTGATTCTTTGGACTGCGGGTTTCGATATTATATACAGCTTGCAGGATGTGGATTTTGACCGCAAAATGGGTCTGTTTTCGTTGCCGTCGAGAATTGGACCAGCGGGCTCGTTGATTATATCGAGAGTTTTCCATGCTTTGATGGTCGCATTATTGGTCTGGTTTGGTGTTCTGACCGGCAGAGGGTCTATCTATTATGTGGGCGCTGCGTTTGTTGGTGTGTTTTTGGCCTATGAGCAGAGCCTGGTGTCTGCTCATGATATTTCCAGGGCCAATGCTGCTTTCTTCATAATGAACGGCTGCGTGAGCATTGCCATGCTCGCATTTGTTGCTGTGGATGTGCTATTTTGATTGATGAAATTATTGATTTAAGTGATGTTGGGGATGTTTTGAGGCGCTCCCTGGATGGAGGGCGGCTGAGCGTGGAAGATGGTGTTCGCTTATTTGAGTCGAATGACATCCACGCTATAGGCGCGGCGGCAAATGAAGTGCGGCGTCGGATTAATGGTAATCGCACATATTATGTAGTGAACAGGCATATCAATTACACTGATATTTGCAAGAATCGGTGTGCTTTCTGCGCGTATTCGCGCAATGAGGCCGATCCAGATGCTTACGCGATGAGTGTGGATGATATATTGGCGCGGGCTTCGAGTTATTATGATGAGATCAAGTTTACCGAGTTGCATATTGTGGGTGGGCTGCATCCGACGCTTCCGCTTGAATATTACACCGAAATGCTGAGCAGCATTCGGGATAAGTTTCCTGGAGTTCATATACAGGCGTTTACGGCTGTTGAAATTGCGCATATTGCTGAAGTTGGTGGGTTGAGCGTGCGTAATACACTTCAAATACTTATTGATGCAGGCTTGGGATCTATGCCAGGTGGCGGCGCGGAAGTGTTCAGTGAGCGCGTTCGAGACGCGATTTGCCCTGAGAAGATGTCTGGGCAAGCCTGGCTGGACGTTATGCGGCAGGCTCATGAGCTTGGGATTAAGAGCAATGCAACGATGCTCTATGGTCATGTCGAAACAGGTCTCGAACGTGTTGAGCATATCATTGCTTTGCGCGATATGCAGGATGTCACAGGCGGGTTTATGACCTTTATTCCGCTGAAGTTCCATCCTGAAAACACCAAGCTTTCGCACCTTGCGGCCCAACAGAGTTCCATAGATGATCTAAAACTATATGCGATCTCGCGCTTGATGCTGGATAATATTGCGCATATTAAGGTTTTTTGGATCATGCTCGGGCTGAAGATTGCGCAGGTTGCGCTCAGCTATGGCGCTGATGATTTCGATGGTACTGTGGTCGAAGAAAAGATCACCCACAGAGCGGGCGCGACCACTCCCGAGGGGCTGACCGTGGCAGATATTGTTCGGCTGATCCAGGAAACCGGAACAGCGCCCATTGAGCGCGATACTTTATATAATGAGGTTACCAGGAATGAAGCTGGGCTGCCTGCCATATCTTAATGTTAAGCCGCTGGTATATACGCTTGAGCGCAATGGTTTGCCCGATGGGTGGGAACTGGTCTACGCTCCACCGTTCAGGCTTGCGCAGATGCTTGCGAATCGCGAGATAACTGCGGCGCCGGTATCGAGTTTTGCCACGTTCGTTGATCCGAGCTTGATTATATGTCCTGGGATATGCGTTGCCGCTGATGGGCCTGTGAAAAGCGTGTTGATGCTGTCTAAGAAACCGATAGAAGACTTGAACACCATCGCGCTTGATACGAGCAGCCTTTCGGGCGCATGTATGTTAAGGATTTTACTTGCAGAGTTATACAATCTTAGGCTGAAATTTGTAAGAACGTCGGCAGATTCTGTGCCTGATATGCTAAACCATGCAGATGCTGCTCTAGTGATTGGGAATCCTGCCATGACTTGCTCCAAAGAAGGTCTGCATGTATTTGATCTGGCGGAAGAATGGAGGAAACTGACTGGGCTGCCGGCTGTGTTTGCTGTTTGGGCCGGGAATCAGATTAGTTCGGAGTTGATTGACGTTTTGACGTGCTCAAAGAATGCCGGGCTTGCAAACTTAGATGAGATCGCGCGGGAGGAGTCGGCGAGGCTGGGATTACCGTTTGAGGTATGCGAAGAGTATCTTTCTCGGATTATGGTTTACGATCTGGGTGACCGTGAAATGCAGGGGCTTGCTTTGTTTCGCCAAAAGGCGTTGGAGCATGGGCTGATGAGCGTGGAGGCGTTGGGAAATTGATTTATGCTGACGCTATCTTGGCAGCCTCGCGAGGCGCGCGTATATCATGTGAAGACGCAATTTCTTTGTTGAATGATGGTTCATTGTCTGAGCTCTCGTGGGCGGCGGAACGAATTTGCGAACAGAAGCATCCCGGCGGGGTGCGTACGTATGTTATAGATCGGAACATAAACTATACCAATATCTGTGTTTCGGAATGCAAGTTCTGCGCGTTTTATAGGGCTCCTGATGATCCCGATGCTTATGTGCTTTCAACTGAAGATATTTTGACCAAGATCAGGGAAGCGATTGAGCTTGGCGCGACGCAAATACTTATGCAGGGCGGGCTGCACCCTGATCTCGGAACAGGTTTTTTTGAGGCTCTTTTTCGGCGGATTAAGGATGAGTTTGATATTCAGCTGCATTGTCTCTCCGCGCCGGAGATTGTTCATATTGCTAAAATTTCAGGGCTTGATGTTGCGCAAACTCTTACACGTTTGCGTGAAGCGGGTCTGGATTCACTGCCGGGTGGCGGAGCTGAGATACTGGTGGATGGAGTGAGAACGCGTGTGAGTCCCAATAAATGTTCTGCCGATGAATGGCTTAATGTTATGCGAACTGCCGCTAGACAGGGTATGCGCGCTACTGCTACCATGCTGTTTGGTATGGGGGAATCTCTGGCTGATCGGGTGGAGCACATGGTCAAAGTCAGGTCATTGCAGGACGAAACCGGCGTGTTTACAGCATTTATTCCCTGGACATTTCAGCCGGGCAATACTGCGCTTGGCGGCACACCTGCTGGAGCGCACGATTATTTGCGAACCCTTGCGCTGTCTCGATTGTTCCTGGATAATATCCAAAATATTCAGGCATCCTGGGTGACGCAGGGTGCGGCAATTGCCCAGCTTGCGATGAGGTGCGGCGCGAACGATATTGGCAGCACAATGATTGAGGAAAATGTTGTTGCTGCGGCCGGTTGTTCGCATAGCATGGATGAGTCTGAGTTGATTAATCTGATACATAATGCGGGTTTTGATGCGGCGCAGCGGTCTACTTTGTATGATGTTATTCATAATCATCCCAGGCATAATATGGACGGTCAAAGCTTATGAATACCGAGTTTGCGATAATAGGTGGGAGTCAAGGGTTTCGCATTGCTCAAAAGATCGGCGCGGCTGAGAGCCTCGGGCCTGTTTCCACGCCTTATGGCCATTCTGCGCCGGTGCATAAGCTAACTGCGCATGGTCGGGATGTTCTGTTTATGTCAAGGCATGGCGATAGTGGTTATAGCGTCTCGGCTCCGTTTGTGAATTATCGCGCCAACATTTGGGCGCTTAAGGAGCTGGGAGTTAAGAGGATTGTTGCCTGGTCTGGCCCTGGAGCTATCGAATCGAGTATATCCATAGGCAGCTTGCTGGTTCCGGGCGATATTCTGGATGAGACAAAGAATCGCGATTATACTTTTTTTGATGGACTGGGTATCGGCTTTATACGTCAGAATCCTGTTTTCTGCCCTGAACTTGCTGAAAACCTGCGAAGCGCTATCGTGGCGCGGCAGGGCAGTTGTCGAACTGAAGACGTTTATGTTTGCACTCAAGGACCGCGTCTTGAAACCCAAGCCGAGATTAGGAAATATGCTATGCTTGGAGGAACCCTTGTCGGTATGACCCTCGTGCCGGAGGCCTTTCTAGCGAAAGAACTGGAAATGTGCTATTGCCCTGTTTGCTATGTTACAAATTACGCAGAGGGGGTCAAGGAGCGCGCATATAAGGCGGGAGAGCTTTTTGAAGGCCTTTCGAATGACGAGGAACGGGCAAAGGTGGATGCGGCTGTTGAGTCGCTTCCTGAGATAGCCACAGAAGCTCTGTTTGCACACCAAAACGTGCCTGCGTGTAAGTGCGGGCTTTCAATGGAGCGCTACAGGCGCCGCGGTGACATCGGAGAAGATTGGCGCACGTGGATAAAGCGTCCCAAGTAATTGTTTGCGGGCAGATCAGAGATTCCGCCCGAACATAGTCCTACTCGAACAGAAGTAAGGTTGATCCAATGAATATACTTATTACTAATGATGACGGCATTCACGCAGAAGGCATTTTGGCGCTTAAGAATGCGTTGGAAAGCATTGGGCGTGTGTTTGTGGTTGCGCCTGATAGACCGAGAAGCGCTTGCGGCCATTCTATTACTCTTCACAAGCCTCTGCGGGCCGAGCCGGTGAAGCTGGCCGATGGCAGCATAGGTTTTGCATCCAATGGAACCCCGTCGGATTGCGTCAGTTTGGGTCTGCTGGGAGTTATCGACGAGAAAATCGATGTGGTTGTTTCCGGCATCAACAGGGGGCCGAATCTTGGCTGGGACCTCACATACTCTGGGACTGTATCTGCCGCTATGGAAGGGGCGATATCAGGATTACCGTCCCTTGCGATTTCTATAGCCACGTATGACCTTGAGGTTGATTATTCGGTGGCAGGTGTAATAGCTTGCAAGCTGGTTCAAATGTTGGCGAATCAAAATCTTCCGAAAGGCACACTGCTTAATGTCAACGTGCCTGCCTTGCCTGCGTCTGAGATTAAGGGAGTTGCTGTCACGAGGCAGGGCAAACGGGAGTATATCAACAAACTTGATAAGCGCACGGACCCTAGCGGCAGGAGCTACTATTGGTTCGGCGGTGATGCGCCCGTGGATACCCTTACGGAGGGGACGGATGTTAAGGCCGTTTCTGAGGGCTGGATATCTGTGACCCCGGTCCATATCGACCTGACCGATTACCAAACCATTTCCTTGATTGAGTCCTGGGGATTGCAGGATATCGGTTTAATTGATTCCGGAGAGTCTTTGAATGACAAATAGACCTGCAAACGCGATAGTTGCTGCCATTTCCGGCGCTTTAATAGCTCTGGCATTAGCTTTTTTGCTTAGCTGGGCGGGTCTGTATGCGGGTGTGGCGAACATAACAGCCCCTGGCGCAAAAGCGGAGCATGGCAAAGCGGCGCTGTCCAGAGCCGCGCTGAATTTGTACGCGATGCAGCACGTTACGCTTAAGGGCTCAGGTCTGATAGCCACGTTTGCGGGGCCTCAGAAAGTATCGGACAGCGTAACACTTCCTATAACGCTCTGGGCCTTTATACCTGCCTTGTCGCTTCTCGCAGGCGGATATGTTGCAGGTAGGCGGAGAATTGGCGCCAAGAGAATGGGCTTGCTGATCTCCAGCATACTTTCTGGTGTCTTCTATGCAATAGTGTTATGTGCGGGGTCGTTGTTTGTTAAGGCTAAGTTAGACCCTTCGGCTTTACCTGTCATTGATGGCACAAGTTTTAACCCGCATGATATTTTGCTTTCTCCAGACATTCTAAGCGCTGCGTTGTCGGCAGGCTTGTTTGGAGTCGTATTCGCATACTTGGGCGGTATGATTGTGCTGCGCGGTGAGCGTCAGCTTCAGCCAATTCCTGGCCAATGGTGGGTTTGCGGCAAGGCTCTGATAGTTGTCGCGGCTGTTGTGCAGCTTGTAATGACTGCTACTATTGGAATATGGTTATTGCGCGCTAATTCGGATAAGCTGCAGGGATCGTCGCGGACACAGATCCTGGCGCTGTCGCCGACAGCAACCGGCATTGCATATTCACTACTTTACGGCGGGACTCTGACAGTTAATATTGAGTCTTTACGTGAGGAAGGCGCTGTTCAAGGCATGGCTAACCTATATTCCGGCATAGATACCGATAAACTCGAACAGCCGCGTCGTATGAAGACAGTGTATATTATCGCGATTGCCTTTATCGGAGCTCTTATGGCATTTATCGCTGGGGTTTTGGCGGTAAAATGGGGGTCGCGTAGCGGCGCCGTTATAACTGCCGTCAGGATTGTTATTCTACAAGCAGTTTATTTGGCAATACTGGCGTTTCTGTGCAGGATCGGGTGGAGTTCGGGCGAAGGCGGCGCCGCGTATAAGCTTATAATTGAGTTGCGCTTTGGCGCTGCTGCCTGGTTGTGTCTTGTTGAGGTGTTTTTCGCATCTCTTCTTGGCGCATACCTGACCAGCAGATGGTATGTGAATAGACGCGGATATGTATAGAGCATGATTATCAATAATAGCACTGCGTTTGAAGTTACCAATGCCCTGCAAGAGGCGTTTTCGGAGTATCCGACTGAAGGTCTGGTTGTCGAGCTTAAGTATTGCCCGAAGGGTTCAAAACGATATATTTCTGGTACATATTACCGGCGCGCAAAGGGCTTTGAGGACGGGAGATTGATTCGTTTGCGAATCAACAGGCACAATATGTATCCATTGAAAGTGCAATTCAAGACTTCGAGCTATTATGTTAAGCGCAGCGCATGGGGCAAGGAGACCACTTATCAGAATCTGAGAACGGTCGAATTTGAGACTCCAGGAGATTTGATAATTGGGATATTGGCACATGAGTTCTCGCACTATTTGGATCATATTGAGGGTTTGAATGGTCGATTTAAGCAGACTAAGGCGGACAAGTTCGCTATGGCGATTCTTGAAAAGCTGAAAATTGTTGATGGGGTGGAGTAAGGTGCGCAAAAAGAAGATTCCGGGCCAGTCGCTACTTGCTCAAAGGGCGCATTTTCTGAAAGGCGGCCCGATGGAGCGCAGCAAAGCTGCGAAAGCCAAGCGGCGGCGTAAGGCAAATCGGCAGGAGGAACGCCAAATTGAAAAAGGAAATGCTGATATTGTGTAGCATTGCGAACTAATCTTAGACTGCATAAGGAAGCTACAAAAATATATAAATATTTTTCCAAAAAAGCGCTTGTAATCTGATTGTAAGGATGCTATAATCCAGAAATAGTCGCGGAAGACAATACTCCCGAAGGAAGTAAATGGCTTTAATTGGGCTGTATCTAATTATGAAGTTGATTACGCGAATGTCGGTTGAGTTTGAACCGACATATAGCGTGATTGTCTTTCGCTCATACGGTTTTTGTTAAGACAGGAACTTCCGGATTCCTGTCTTTTTTGCGTCTGGGAAGAGATCAATTACGAGTCTACGCATGAATGTTGGAGGCAGATGATGGATTACAATTGCGGCGATGAGATTGAGGTTGTGGTTGATCGAGAAGGTTTGGCTCAGGATGTGGGCGTGGGGCATTTGCCTGATGACACAATGGTCGTTCTTGTAGGCGCTGGGGCAAGGGTCGGAGAATGTGTTCAGGCCACGATTGTTGGAATTGAGAAGCTTAGGTTGGGTTCATCGGTTCTTGCGAATGTCAAACTGTGACATTGCTTGAAGCAAACAGGTTACAGGCTAGCGATGGATTGCAGGCCTGTAACCTGATAAATGCTATTAAAGCTGTTCGCCGGTGAATACGGATCGAAGCTCACGCTCGCGTTCCGCCTTTATCAGCGCTATCACGCTATCGCCATCGCGCAGTTTTGTGTCTGCGTGGGGCAGCGTTGCGTGATCATCGCGGATGACTGATATTATGAGCGTGTTCGGCGGCAAATCCAGTTGACCGATTTTTTTGCCTACCACTGGTGAGTTGACTGTAATGTCGGCCTCCACTACCTCGATCTCGCCTTTTTTGAGCGCGGCGAGAGGTATTACCTGGCTTGATTCGATTTGTTGTTCGAGCAAATTGAAAATTACACGCGTGCTGCTTATGGTCTGGTCAATGCCGAGTTCCAGGAACAGAGCTTCGTTATTGGGGTCGTTTACGCGCGACAATGTGCGTGGAACTCCAAACTGTCTCTTAGCCATCTGGCATATCACGAGATTGTCTTCATCATCACCCGTAACCGCCACAACCACGTTTGCCCGTCTCATTCCGGCTTCTTCCATTATACGCACTTCACAGCCGTCTCCCGCCATTACAACTTCGCCGAGTTGATCCGTGAGGTATTCTGCAGATTTGCGATCTTTCTCAATAAGAAGCACTTCATGGCCTTCTGTAATTAAGGTTTTGGTAAGGTGATAACCTACTTTCCCGCCACCTACTACAATGACATACATCGGGTTTGCTCTACTCATGTCCCGCCTCCATTGCTTTGTCCGCCATCCCAAATCTACAGTAAGATTCTACATCTTTGAAAGGGACGCCGAGGATTTTATCATGTAACAGCCCGGAACTGACGCAGGTTGTGCAGAGGGTTTCTATGCCCAAATCGGCATAGGCCGATGCCCTGATGGGGTCATATATCCTGGCAATTACCTTCGGTACCTTGAACCTGACCTTCGCTACCTGCACTGACATGATATTTCTGTTGTCACCGTTGGTAGTCGCAACAAAGGCATCTGCATGCTCAACGTCTGCCTTGCGCAGGATGTCTTCGTCTATTCCATTGCCAACCAGCGTTTTACCGGCGAAATCGGGTCCGAGTCTTCGGAATGAGTCCGGGTTTTGGTCTATGATCGTGACGTCATGTCCCTCGCAGAACATTGTTGTCGCGATTGTGGAACCAACCCTGCCACAGCCCAAAATTACTACTTTCACTGTGTTCCTCCATAGTCTGTTGCAGCGTGTATTCTATATAAGATGCTTGCTGTATTCCAGTCATTAAACACAATTTCTAAGTTTACACCTACCCACAAGGGGTGTCAACATATTTTGCCAAATTCATGTAATTTGACGCACAAATAAATGTGCCGGGCAGGGCTGACCTTGACATCATGGGCTGCTTAGCTTAAACTGACTACTGGAAATTGGTTGAAAGAGGATACTGGATTGTTCGAAAAACTTGGTGAAGTAGAAGAGAGATATGAAGCGCTTGAAGATCGTTTGGCAGACCCAAATGTTGTTCAGAACCAGCAGGAATATCGACAGATTGCGAAACAGCATTCTGATCTGTCGGAAGTTGTTGCAAAGTGGCGAGAATATGTGAGTATCAAGAAACAGCTGGCTGAAACGACAGAGATGCTCAGCGGCAAGCTGGATGAAGATATGAAAGAAATGGCGCTGGCTGAGTTGGAAGAGCTGAAGGGGAAGATACAAGACCTTGAGCAAGACCTGCGATTGATGCTGTTGCCGAAGGATCCTATCGATGAGAAGGATGTTATCGTAGAGATACGCGCGGGGACGGGCGGCGAAGAAGCTGGGCTTTTTTGTGCTGACCTTCTCAGGATGTACACGCGCTATGCTGAGCGTCAGGGTTGGCAGGCCGATTTGATGAGTTCGGTTGAAACGGGTATCGGCGGCTTTAAGGAAGCGGTGATTGAAATTACGGGTAAGGGAGCGTATAGCAAATTGAAGTTTGAAGCTGGCATTCATCGTGTGCAAAGAGTGCCGGCTACTGAATCGAGTGGGCGTATTCATACCTCGGCAGCTACGGTCAGCGTTTTAGCTGAAGCTGATGAGGTGGACGTGCAAATCAGCAATGATGACCTTGAGATAGATACCTATCGCTCTGCGGGCGCCGGCGGTCAGAATGTTCAAAAGAACGAGACTGCTATTCGAATCACGCATAAGCCGTCGGGGATTGTTGTTACGTGCCAGGACGAGCGCTCGCAGTTGCAAAACAAAGAGCGCGCAATGAAAATTCTGCGGGCTCAGCTTCTTGAAAATGCTCAGAACGCTCAGCAGCAGGAAATTGCTTCTATCAGGCGGCTGATGGTGGGCTCTGGCGATCGAAGTGAGAAGATTCGCACCTATAATTATCCTCAAAACAGAATTACAGATCACAGGATTAATTATGATATCTTCAATTTGCCGGGATTTATGGATGGTGATATTACCGACATGATTGATCGCCTTAGCGCTGTAGATCAGGCTGAGAAGCTGAAAGCTGCAGCCAGTTAATTATGGCTTTTTTTGTTGGGGCGGAGGTCGAGATCGGCATGCGGCGGTTGGCAGATGCTGGAGTGGAATCGCCTCTGCTGGATGCGCAGCTGCTGATGGCTCATGCTATCAATGGCTCGCGCTTGGGAGTTATTGCGCACCCTGAGCGCGCAATGTCGGTTTCTGAATATGAGCAATATGTGGAGGCAATCAACAAGCGAGCTGACCGCTGCCCGCTCGCGTATATTCTCGGGCATCGGGAGTTCTATGGCATTGATATGATTGTCGGTTCTGGAGTTCTTATTCCGAGGCAAGAGACCGAGCTTCTGGTTGATGAGTGCATAGCCAGGCTTCGCGGGAAGCAGAATTGTATTATTGCTGATATTGGTGTTGGAAGCGGCGCAATTGCGGTGGCTCTGGCGGCAAATATCGGCGATGCGAAGGTTTATGGAACGGAAATTTCAGCGGATGCATTGAAAGTTGCGCAAGCTAACATAGAAAAGCATGGATTATCTGATCAAATTGTCTTGTTAACAGGTGATTTCGCGCTGCCTATTATTGAAGCAGATTTGCTGTGTGATGCGATAGTCTCTAACCCGCCCTATATCCCGAGTAAAGATATTGAGAGCCTTGAGCCAGAGGTCAAATTCTATGAGCCGCTTCTCGCGTTGGACGGCGGCGAAGATGGGCTGAGCGCATATCGTCGCCTATACCCCGAATGCTTCGGTATTCTTGAGGATGGCGGGTTCTTGATGTTTGAGATTGGAATCGGCGAAGCGGATTGTGTTCGAGAAATCGCTGAGAATGCCGGTTATGGCGCCATTGAAGTTTTATGCGATTTAGCAGGGATCGAAAGGGTAGTGATTGCTTACAAATGATAGCGCTTAAAATCGATCCTGAAAATCCGGATATGCGGCTGGTTCAACAGGCTGCGGAGGCGATTCGTGCCGGAGAGCTTGTGGTATTTCCGACTGAGACTGTCTATGGCCTCGCTGCTGACGCCTTGAATGAAGCCGCTGTTGCTCGCATTTTTGAGGCTAAGGGACGCGTGGAGAGTAATCCATTGCCGGTGCAGGTTTCGGGCGTGGAAATGCTTTCTATGGTGGCGGGATATGTTCCCAGAGCTGCGGCGGCGCTTGCGGAGAGGTTTTGGCCTGGGCCTTTGACTTTGGTCTTGGAGAAGTCCGAGAGAATTTCTCGTCTAATCAGCGCCGGCACGGGAAAAGTGGGCGTGAGAGTGCCTGACCATGCCGTGGCTTTGGCGCTGCTTAGAGCGGTTGCAGGCCCGATTGTTGCAAGCAGCGCCAATGTGAGCGGAGAGCTGTCTGCGAGGAATGCTGACGATGCCATAAGGCAGCTTGGGGAGTTCGTGTCCGTGGTTTTGGATGCCGGAGAAAGCGCGATTGGCGTGGCGTCTACGGTTGTGGATGTTACTGTGGACCCGCCGGTTATTCTGCGCCATGGGGCGATTAGCGATATTGATATTGAACAAGTTTTGGCTCGGGAGATTAATAATGGGTAAAGTGCGAAACACACAATCGAAAATACGGCGTAGATCTGAGGTGGCGTGCTTTGTCGAGGAAGCGAAAGCCATGGGCAAAGACGTTGTCTTTACCAATGGCTGCTTCGATATATTGCACATAGGACACATTCGGTATTTGCAGGCAGCACGGGCGCTTGGCGATGTGCTTATAGTTGGTGTTAATACTGACGACTCTGTCCGCAGGCTCAAGGGGCCTGATAGACCCTTTATCTCTGAGTTTGAACGGGCAGAAATAGTGGCCGCGCTAGAATGTGTGGATTGCGTCACTTTATTTGGTGAAGACACTCCCGTTGAGCTGATTCTGGCAATAAAGCCGGACATCCACTCTAAGGGCGGTGATTACAAACCTGAAGATCTGCGCGAAGCTGACGCAATGCGAAGTATAGGCGGCCGTGTTGAGGTTATTACTTACACCGTGACAGATACTCAGGGGAAATCTACCACAAATCTTATTGAGCGAATCTCTGGCTCGTAAATGTATCATCAATAGAATAGAGGAGAAATTATTTATGGCGCGAGAAAGACGCGGCGGAAATACACCGCTGCCTTTTAACAATGTGAAGATCGAGGATAGTTTTTGGTCGGCTAAGATTCAGGCGAACTTGGAGCGCACAATTCCGAATCAGTATGGCAAGCTGGTTGAGACGGGCATAATTGAAGCTCTTCGGGGTAATTGGGAGTCGGGTATGCCGTTAGAACCGCACATATTCCGTGATTCCGATTTGGCGAAATGGGTAGAGGGTGCGTCCTACACAATTGCGATCCTGCCTGATCCAAAGATCGAGAAATTGCTGGATGAAGTGGTGGATTTGATTGTCGCTTCACAGCAGCCGGACGGTTATCTGAACACCCATTACACTCTTGTCGAGCCTGATAAACGATGGACAAATCTCCGCGACCAGCATGAACTTTATTGCGCAGGTCATTTGATGGAAGCTGCCGTTGCTCATTACCGCGCCACGGGCAAGCGCAAGCTTCTGGATTGCCTTTGCCGATATGCTGATCATATTGACTCTGTTTTTGGGGCTGAACCCGGCAAAAAGCGCGGTTACTGCGGCCACGAGGAAATCGAACTGGCCCTGGTGAAGCTTTATGAAGCCACAGGCAATGAGCGCTATCTGAAGCTCAGCGCTTATTTCATTGATGAGCGCGGTCAGAAGCCCCATTACTATGACCAGGAGGCTATAGATCGCGGCGAAGACCCAGAAAAGTATTGGGCTGGCGCCAATTACGAGTATATGCAAGCTCAAATTCCGGTGAGGGACCTTGAAATCGTGTCGGGGCATGCGGTTCGGGCGATGTATTTGGTGGCTGCGATGGCCGACCTTGCCGATTTGAACAAAGACGAAACTCTGGTAAAAACGCTTGAGCGCCTTTGGGACCAGCTCGTGAGTAAGAGAATGTACATCACTGCCGGAATCGGCCCCAGCGGCCGCAATGAAGGCTTTACAACGGACTATGATCTTCCTAACGAAACGGCTTATTCCGAGACTTGCGCGGCCATTGGTATGGTTCTCTGGGCGCATCGTATGCTGCGTTTCGATTTGGACAGCAAGTATGGCGATGTGATGGAACGAGCGCTATATAATGGCATTATTAGCGGCGTTTCGTTGGATGGGACAAAATATTTCTATCAGAATCCGCTTGGGAGCTTAGCGAAGCATCATCGCACTGAATGGTTCGATTGCTCGTGCTGCCCGACCAATATTGTGAGGTTGATACCCTCGTTGGGCGGATATGTCTATGCGGCTTCTGATAAGGACGCTATTGTGCATTTGTATGTGCAGGGCGAAGGGCGCATGGCTGTCGCCGGCAAGGCTGTGACGTTGAAGCAAGAAACTAATTTCCCCTGGGATGGTGATGTTCGCGTGAGCGTTGGAGTCGACGAGGCGGCCAAGTTTGGTATTTGCCTGCGGATTCCATCATGGTGCAAAAACGCATCAGCTAAGGTCAATGGCGAGGGTGTGGATATGTCGGCCAACGTGTGCAAAGGCTATCTGAGAATCGAGCGCGAGTGGAAAAATGGCGATGTTATCGAACTGGCGCTTCCTATGACCGTTCGCAGGATTTATGCGCACCCTGAAGCGCCGCAGGACGCTGGCCGCGTTGCGATTCAGCGTGGGCCTATGGTTTACTGTTTTGAGGAGATCGATAACCCCGTTTCGCCGCATAAGATTGTGTTGCCCGAAAGCGCTGCGCTTGAAGCGAAGTTTGAGCCCGATCTTTTGGGCGGAGTGATTACTCTCACCGGTGAGGCCTTGTGCCTGGATGATAGCGGTTGGGAAGGCAAGCTCTACGGCGACTTCGCTCCCGCCACAAAGCCCTGCACGGTTAAAGCAATCCCATACTATGCCTGGGATAATCGAGATGCTTGCCGGATGAATATGTGGGTCATTAACAAGCCCTGACATCATTAGCTCTTACAATTAAGCTAAACAGTTGATTTCAAGCAATTTGTGTTGTATAATACTTTTAGTAGCAACGCTGCTGCTTGTCCGGCGCTGTAATCGGCGCTGGCGAGGGTACAATGATGGCTCCTTCCATATTTTATGGAAGGGGCTTTTTTATTAGGAGGGATTATTATGAAAATAAAAATGATTGGCAAAAGATTGTTATTGTTAGCTGCCGAGGTTGTGGGGCTGTTGATATGCTCTGCCGGCGCATTTGCGGCTGACGCTAAAATCGACACAGGTGACACCGCATGGGTTTTGGCGTGCAGCGCGCTCGTTATGATTATGACCCCTGGTTTGGGGTTGTTCTATGCTGGAATGGTGCGCAGGAAAAATGTCCTCGCGACCATCATGCAGAGCTTCATCATGGTTGGCTTGGTGGGTGTTCTATGGGTAGTCTATGGCTACAGCCTGGCATTTGGGCATGATCACTGGGGCATAATCGGGTCGCTCGATTGGGTGTTTCTGAGAAACGTTGGGTTAACGCCTAACCCCGATTATAGCGCCACAATCCCGCACCAGGCGTTCGTAATATTTCAGGCGATGTTTGCCATTATTACTCCCGCCTTGATCACAGGCGCTTTTGCCGAGCGCATGCGCTTCAAGGCATTTATGATTTTCAGCGCGTTATGGCTGACATTTGTTTATTGCCCTATTGCCCACTGGGTATGGGGGACCGGCGGTTGGCTAAAGACTTATGGCGCTCTCGACTTTGCGGGCGGCATTGTTGTCCATATTTCATCAGGGGTTGCTGCTCTTTGCTGCGCACTGGTCTTGGGAGTGCGCAAGGGCTACGGGCGTGACGAGTTTACACCACATAATTTGACGATGACCCTTATCGGAACTGGCCTGCTGTGGTTCGGGTGGTTCGGTTTTAACGCCGGAAGCGCATTGGCAGCAAACGGCATAGCCGTGGCTTCATTTATGGCGACCAACACTGCAGGCGCTACAGCCGCAATGGTCTGGCTTTTTATAGAATGGTGGCATCGCGGCAAACCGACAGCGCTGGGTGCGGCCACAGGAGCTATAGCTGGTCTTGCCGCAGTCACTCCGGCTTCCGGCTATATCGGACCCGTCGCTGCAATGGCCATCGGAGGCGTGGTGAGCGTCATCTGCTACCTGGCTATTATTATCAAGGGCAAACTCGCTTATGATGACTCGCTGGATGTCTTCGGCGTGCATGGGGTCGGCGGAATGTGGGGCGTGCTCGCCACAGGCCTATTTGCAACCACGGCCATTAATGCAGCAGGAGCGAATGGCCTTTTCCACGGTGGCGGGTTATTAATTAAGCAATTAGTGGCTGTTTTAGCGGTCGGCGCCTACTCATTCGGCGTAACTTTTATTTTACTGAAATTAATAGGAGTAATTACACCGCTGAGAGTCGAAAAAGAAGATGAGGAGACCGGACTGGACTTGAGCCAGCATGGTGAAATAGGTTATAACCTATAGCCGAGTAATAGCGAAATAGGGAGGGCGAAGGTCCCCATGAGCCTTGTGTCTTAGAGGCGACATGGCTCGGCGGGAGCCTCGCCCTCCCCGGGGAAGCTGTCGAAGGAGATTTGAAATGGTTAAAATTGAAGCAATTATCCGTCCGGGAAAGCTGGACGATGTCAAAGAAGCGCTTGATACAATAGGAATCAAAGGCATAACTGTTACAAGCGTAATGGGCGCAGGCAAACAGCGCGGACGCACACAGTATTATCGAGGTCAGGAATACGTTGTGAACCTGCTTGATAAGACTAAGATCGAAACAGTAGTTGCGGATGGAGTGGTGGAAGATGTTGTGAAGGCAATCACCGAAGCTGCGAGCACTGGCGAGATTGGCGACGGAAAGATATTTCTCAGCAAGGTGGATGATGCTGTCCGCATTCGCACCGGCGAGCGCGGAGATATCGCATTGTAATTCTCTATGGAAACGCAAACCCAAGAACACGTCTTCGATCATATAACGGATCGTAAAGAGCTATCGGCAGTTCTTTTGAAATACCGTGACTCTCTGGCTGCTCAGTTTTCTGAATTGGGCGGCCAGGAGATGATGCTGGCTTATAGCGATCTGACGGATACCCTCGTTGAACGCATTTTCCAGCTCGCACTGGACGAAGATAGCGACACCTCCGTGCGCCGAAAAGCCCCGCGTGGAATAGCCATCGCGGCTGTAGGTGGTTATGGGCGGCAGGAAATGTCTCCATATTCGGACGTAGATGTCGCGTTCCTGGTTGGCGCCGGTGATGACGAAGAAATCGACCTCGTGGTAAAGCGCGCGTTCCGTATTCTTATGGACGTGATCGAGAGCGCGGGTTTGAGCGTCGGGTATTCTTACAGACGCATGGATGAAGTGCAGCATCTTCCTCTTGAGGTTCAAACAGCTCTATTGGATGCGAGGCGCATAGTTGGAAGCGCCACGATCTTTGAAAAGTTCCAGCGCACCCTTCGTTCAGCTATTGCGCCTGCTGCTTTTGTGGTCGAACACATCAGAGGACGCCGCAGCGCTAACAGCTCAGGCAGCACCCCTTATATGGTGGAGCCGGACATCAAAGAAGGCCACGGAGGCCTGCGCGATTTTCATGCCGCCAGATGGGTTGCCAGGGTTGCATTCGGCCTGTCTAACAGCGAGGTCTGGTATGGTTTGCGATCACGCGGAATTCTGCTCGATAGTGAAATGAACGCCCTGCACGAAGCCGCAGAGTTTCACTGCAAAGTCCGTAACTGCCTGCATCTGTTGGCAGGCAGAGGGTTGGACATACTTAATATTGACCGCCAGGAGCAAGTCGCCCAAGCTCTAAACTATGACTCGGCAAGCGACTTCATCTCCCAATATTTCTTCCACGCAGAGAACATCTGGAGCATGTATCGCAAGGTCTCAGGAGCATGCCTGGAAGCTGATCTGGAAATAGAGCCTGGAATTGTTGTTCGCGATGGCCGTCTGCGGATTCTGGATCGCGGCCTGCTCTTGCGCGACGACACCGCCATTATGCGAGTTTTCAGGCATGCTCAATCGTTAAACCTGGTCATAGACCGCGAATCGCGAGATCTCATAACCGAGACCTCCGCATCCTGCAAGCCGACCCCGGGGGCCTGCCGCTCGTTCATCGAAACCCTTTCCCTTTCCGGAACTGCGGCTGCGCTGCGCTCTATGGCTGAAATGGGAGTTTTGCAGGTTCTGATACCCCAATTCGATGACCTAATGCGGCTGGTTCCGGGCGACAACGCGCATAAATTCACCGTAGGAGAGCACAGCCTGCGCGCGGTCGAAGAACTCGAAATATTACTCGGTGACACCAACGAGCAGTTCATAGACGCCGCGGCGCGCATCCACCACTTCGAGGTTATGTTCCTGGCAACCCTTCTTCATGATATCGGGAAACTAGACACTGGCTGCGATCATGCGCAAACAGGCGCAATCAGAGTATCGAAAATCGCTGCGAAGCTTGGCATGCCCGGGGAACTCTGCGCGAAAGTTGAGTTCCTTGTAAGCCACCATTTGAATATGGCAGAGACAGCGAGGCTTCGTGACCTGCACCGCAATAGGACAATCACGGATTTCGTAGCGATGGTTCCGGACCCTGACCTGCTGGACATGCTGTTCCTACTGACCATAGCCGACTCCCGAGCAGTAGGCACGTCAAACTGGGGACGGGTGCAGACCAGATTTCTTCTCGAACTGCACGAACGCTCCCGCGCGGCGCTCCGCTCACCATCTTCGGCGCTGATGGATGTCGAGCGTCATAAAAACCGCGTGCGCCGAGAGCTCTGCCTGGCAAACTTGCCGCCCGAAGAAGTCGACGAGCACTGCGCAAGTATGCCCGCGAGCTATCTTTTGAACACGCCATCCGAGGACCTCGCAGCCCACATCGGATACGTCCGCACGGTGCGTGGCGGCGCCCCTGCAATTGATACAAAAGAGGACATAGGCGGAGATTTTACCGAGCTCACCGTGGTAGCCAAAGACAAAACCGGCCTTCTGAACGAAATTGCGGGAGTGCTCCATGCTATGAGCATAAATGTACATGCGGCTCAGATTTACACACGCCATTCCACCGACGACATAGCCATAGACCTCCTGTTCATTGACTTTGACGGCCGCCAGCTCACCGAAGTTAATAAGTGGGAGTTAGAGGGCCAGCTCTCGAGCGTTCTAAGCGGCAGTGTAAGTGTGGAAGAGCTTTTAGCCCGCTGGGGCAGACATCGAATTGAAAGCCCGCGGGTCATAGACCTCAAAGCGATGGGCAATATATCCGACCACGAAACAGTCTTAGAAGTTCGCGCGGAAGATACCACCGGTCTGCTTTATTATCTGACCAGCCAAATCGCTCAGCAAGGAATGAGCATCCACAGCGCCCGTGTAGCCACCTGGGGCGGCCAGGCACAAGACGCATTCTATGTAACTACCGAGAGCGGCGCAAAACTCAAATCAGCGCAAGTAACAAAGCTAAGCAAAGCGATTTCCGCAAATTAGCCCGAAACCGCAGTAAATCGCTTTAGTCATTTTGATGAGCGTAGTAAGAGCTCACTCTTGATGTTTTGTCATTCCGAACTTGATTCACTAGCGTCCCATAGCATTCGATGTAATAGTTTTGAGCTTTGAGTTCTGAGTTCTGAGTTATTGATTTGTCTTCGCACGAGTCATTCAGTCCACTTCGCCAAGTTACCACTTCGCCATCCTGAGGCTCTCGAAGGATGAGCAGCATGATAAGCTTTCA
>JAPLCU010000184.1 GCA_026392045.1 Armatimonadota bacterium | reverse complement strand
TCGCCGCTCTGAATCTCAGCAAGAATCTGCCTCATTTCATCCTTTACATCTTCGTTGATGACGCGCGGGCCGCTAACATAATCGCCATATTCAGCGGTGTTGCTGATGGAATATCTCATATAATCCATGCCGCCTTCATACATAAGGTCAACGATGAGCTTGAGCTCATGCAGGCACTCAAAGTAAGCGATCTCCGGCTGATAACCAGCCTCGACCAATGTCTCGAATCCAGCCTGAACCAAAGCCGTGCATCCGCCGCAAAGCACAGCCTGCTCGCCGAATAGATCGGTTTCGGTCTCTTCCTCGAAGCTTGTCTCAAGAACGCCGACCTTGGTGGCGCCGAGGCCCTTGGCATAAGCAAGAGCGGTATCCTTAGCCTTACCGGAAGCATCCTGATAAATGGCAATCAAGGCCGGAACTCCAGCGCCCTCGGTATAAACTCTGCGCACCAAATGGCCAGGCCCCTTGGGAGCAACCATGATAACGTCAACATCCTTGGGCGGAACAATCTGCCCGAAGTGAATATTGAAGCCGTGTGAGAAAAGCAGAGTATTGCCCGCAACCAGGTTCGGCTCAACTTCGGCCTTGTAAACTTTCGGCTGGACTTCGTCCTCAGTAAGAATCTGGATAACATCGGCCTGCTTAGCAGCCTCAGAAGCGGAAAGCGGCTTGAAGCCGTGAGCCTCAGCCAGTTTCCAGTTATCGGTGCCCGGCAGATCAGAAACTATCACGTCTACGCCGCTGTCGCGCAGGTTTTGCGCTTGCGCATGCCCCTGGCTTCCGTAGCCGATGATGGCAACTTTTTTGCCCTTCAATACATTCAAGTTCGCATCAGAATCATAATACATTTTTGCTGACATTTCGTTCGTTCCTCCAGTATTGGACTTTTTAGCGGCTCTCAGGCGTCAATTACCCGCCCCAAACCTCTTTATCTTCAATGCTATATTGAAACTCGCAACCCCAAGCAAACCGCCCAGAATCGCAAACATTATCAGATGCAAGCACAAATTCGCAACTGAATCCAAACCAAGCGCGTCTGTTATTACACCATACAAACGCCACATTGCGTAGATAATCGTCCCAAAACAGCCGATCAAGCCGCCTATTATTATACTCGGTCGCAAGCATTTTCTGCATGCGCCGATAATTGCGCCAGCGATCAGGCCAACTATCGGGCCCGCAATGGCAATAATAAGCATAACCAATTCGACTGTTTTGGGAGCAATTAGTTCTTTCATTTAATCAATTCGTTCCGACATTGAACGTCACAGATGGCCAATGCGGGCGGATCATCCCGATTAAATCGGGACGCCCGAACAAAAGGTGGTTGCTGTGCTTTTACTTCCCGTTAAACTGCGCCATAGCCGTATGCTCGCCGCGAGCCATGGCGATTTTGCCTGTGCGGACAACTTCCTTGATACCGAACGGCATCAGAAGCGTCTCGATGGCATCCACCTTATCGATGCCGCCAGTCACTTCAATGGTGAAAGTGGTCTCGCTAATGTCAATAATCTTCGCTTGGAAAACATCCGCAATCTGCATGATTTCCGCCCTCTGGCCAGGTTCGGCGCTGACTTTTATCATTGCCAACTCACGCTCCAAAATCGGTATCTCGCTATAATCGATCACCTTGATTACATCAATGAGCTTAGTTGTTTGTCTTCTGATCTGCTCAAGGGTCGAATCATCACCGGACACAACAATGGTCATACGAGACATGGTCGGATCGTCTGTAATGCTCACCGCGAGAGATTCGATGTTATATCCACGCCTCGCGAACAAACCCGACACTCTCGCGAGCACACCTGGCCTGTTCTCCACAAGCACTGTTATTGTATGTTGCATAGGTCTTCTCATATTTTAGGTCCTCAGTCCGTAGTAAATCGTCATGCTTATCCTGAATCAAGTTCAGGAGATTCAGCATCTAAACACAGACCCTGAATCAAGTTCAGGGTGACACATACGATAGGCATGCTACTTTGGTCGGTTCACCATCATTTCTTCGATGCTCTGGCCAGCGGGGATCATCGGGAAAACATTTTCCTCACGAGCTGTATGGAAGTCCATAACCACAGGCCGGTCGTTAATTTCCATCGCCTGCTTGAATGCCGCATCAACTTCGCTCATCTTCTCGACCCGAATTCCAACGCAGCCATACGCCTCAGCCAGCATCTTGAAATCAGGCTGGAACGCTATATCAACCCCAGAATAGCGTCTGTTATAGAAAAGCTCCTGCCACTGCCGCACCATACCCAGGTAGCGATTATTGAGAATGAGTATCTTCACAGGAACCTTGTGCTCTAACGCGGGAGCAAGTTCCTGTAAGGTCATCTGAAAACCGCCGTCGCCGCAGATGGCAAACACCGGAAGCTCCGGTTTACCGATAGCAGCGCCGATAGCCGCAGGGAAACCATAGCCCATCGTGCCAAGGCCGCCGCTCGATAAAAATCGCCTCGGCTTGGTCACTTTATAGTGAAGCGCGGTGAACATCTGATGCTGGCCGACGTCCGTCACTATAATCGCCTCACCCTTGGTAAGTTCCCACAGCCTCTCGATGATACATGTGGCAAAAAGCTGAGTGTCATCCACCGGGCAATGCAGCGGGAAATCATTCTTCCATTGCATAATCTGCTTGTTCCAATCACTCGCAGCGCGAGGCGCCACTTTCTCATTCAACATCTCAAGCACGCGCTTGCAATCGCCAATAATCGAGACATCAGGAGTCACCGTCTTAGCAATTTCAGCCGGGTCTATATCGATATGAATAACCTTTGCCCTCTTCGCGAATGCGGCTAGCTTGCCGGTGACACGGTCATCAAAACGAGCGCCAATTGCAATCAGCAGGTCGCATTTATCCACCGCATGGTTTGCATAAGCAGTCCCGTGCATGCCAAGCATTCCCAGCGAGTGCGGATGGTTCTCCGGAATGGCTCCCTTACCAAGCAACGTATTGGCAACCAATATATGAGTCTTCTCAGAGAGCGCCAGCAACAAATCCGATGCGCCGGATGAGATAATACCGCCGCCAACATAAAGCGCCGGCCGCTCTGATTCTGCAATCATCTTTGCTACAGCGTCTAGTTTCTCCTCAGTAATCAACTCGTCATATATCGGCGAGTAGCTGCGGATATTGACTTCCGTTACAGGCTGATAATCGAATTTTGCAAATGATACGTCAATGGGAATGTCCACAAGCACCGGCCCCTGCCGACCCGTCGAGGCGATATACATAGCCTCTGCAATTACCCTCGGCAAGTCCTTAGCGTCCTTAACCAGATAGCTGTGCTTGGTCACAGGCATGCAGATGCCGGTTATGTCAGCTTCCTGGAAAGAGTCCTTGCCCAGCGCCGTTGTTCGCACCTGGCCGCAAATCGCCAATACAGGAATCGAGTCCATA
>JAPLCU010000093.1 GCA_026392045.1 Armatimonadota bacterium | reverse complement strand
CCTGGATCATCAAGGGCCAATCACTCAGCATTCGACATAGCCACTTTGACCAGATGTTGTTGTGGCGGTCATAACCGTCAAGCGCGGAACGCCATATCCAATGATATTTCTGGACTTGCGTAGGATGGCAGCGCTCGTGCTCGAAAGCCTGGTTATATGGCTCCGCAAGCTTGAGAATGTCACCATAGAGAACAGGCCTAATCTTGTCCTCGTTCAGATTTGTAAGATCCAGTCTATTCCAACGTCCGTCAACGTACGATAGCGGCGTCCATAGCTGGGACTCGGAACACTTATAGTCATCAGGATAGAGATCACGTGTTGGCAAACCAATCCCATACTGTAGCCTCTCGGCATTCCCACGGCGTGTTGATAGTAGGTCCATAGCGTGCTGAGCCAGCCGAACAGACCTACTACCTTTTCCTATGCCAAGGAACCAGTCGCCACGCACGCTGAATGTGCCTGGCAGGCGGATGGGCACCCACGCATCCTTCGGGTCATCTGGAGGAGGCGTTTCGGCCGCCGTACTATACCAATGACGTGCCGAGACCGCCCCCGCTTTAACCGGTCGAGGGGTAAAAACAAGCGCCTGTGATTCAAACTGTGCCGGCGACAACGCTTCACCAAGCAAGAGCCACGTGCGGAATAGCGCCTCCCTGTAATTATCGTTGGTGAGATATTCTGATATGCTCTGATCGTGAACGGACTTATCGCGGGGCATGGCGAAAGGCCACGTCGTTTGAGTCATACTACAGGACAACTGAATCTCTGAAGCCCAGATCTCTAGCACCAGACACGAAAACGTCTCAGGTGTCATCATGTGGATATCGAGGGGGTAAGTAGTCTCTCCGCTTCTGCTCTCTGCAACTTGCACTGTCGCTCTCAAGAAATCACGCCAAGTCACGAAAGGCTTGACAGATCCCACATCATCCACTCCACACTTATACAGGCGTTCCCAGATATCCTGGACCGTGCCATGTGTCTCGCCTTTCTGGCCTTTCTTGTCTGTCTCGTAGTTCAGTGTGATACGATCTTTGCGTGCTTCATACCAGGCTTCGCGTTTGCAAAGCAGCATGCCGAAATCCCACGTATAGGGGATCCTGTCGATGGGTACTTTCTTGCGCCAGTAATCATTGTAATTGTGTCCAAGGACTGGAAAGAAATCCTGGCGTATCCAGGACTTCTTCTCTTTCTTCGGTGGCCTAGTTTGATCTTGCACCATATTCTGATCATGCCGCAACTGGAAAACACTGTGAGGGTCCTCTGCATGGTTTGGGTTTCCGTCGGCATCGACAGTCGGCTTTGTGAGGTAATCCTTCTGCAAGCGAAGAGCGCTCCGAGCTTCCGACCAGAACTCGTCGACCTGCAGCACCAGGGAGCTATCCATTTGTGTACTGCGTTGAACCTGGCACAAGTCCCGCAAATTGCGGTAATCATCTGATGTGTCCAGAACAACTACTTTGTCAGACGAATCCACCCGGAATATCTGGTCAAACCACTTGCACACCTGCTCAAGATAAGGGTTCATCTTCTCGCTTTTGACTCCGCCGAGGAGATGCACCTTCAGTGGTATGGGGTGTGGATCAGCATCCAGCTTGTCCAGACCTTCATAGAGCTCGAAATCTGGATGTACATCGAGAGCTTCATCCCCTTTGGTCTCTTTGGTCATCAATTCTCTTACTACTGTGGGAGAACCGCTGGCAATAGGCGGCAGGTTGGTTATGGCGACCCGGCGTTCTCCCATGAAACCTACATGCCAAGTGTAAATCACATTGTCGGCTATGGAACGCAGGCCTTCGTCTCGATCACTGCTTACGTCGTGCGCGGGGTTGGCAACCTGAGTATCGAGCACTAGACTAGTGATCCCCTGATCTGCAAGAAAATCGTGGAGATAGCGAAGGAACAGCGGGTCTTTGGCGACTTCTGGGTAACTGTCCATGATTGTGCTGTAATTGTCAATAACAAGGCGTATCTCCCCGCACTTAGCGCCTTTGCGGGGGGAATGCCCCTTGCGCATCTGTTTTTCCACATTCTTGTTTATCAGTGACTTATTGTCAAGGATCAAGTCTAATCTAGCCTGTGCGTGTCTCACTGTCTGTTGGATCAGGTGGACAAGAGCCTCTGTTGTATAGTGCCTCGTCTCAAGCCTGCGATATACCAGCCGTTCATCTTTGAAGACGTCTCCATCCCCCAAGTGCTCCTTGATTTTCTTCGTAAGATCGTCCCGGCTGATGTTACCCGCCGCGATCAACACCGCTATACTCTTCGTTTTGTCAGAGGCGAAGCACTGGCTGAGAAATGCTCTGCCTAGCCTGGCCTTGTAGGTGCCATCTTCACCTATGATTGCTGTCATGCTCCCTCTGGGAACCCCGCCGTTTTTACTAAGCATGTTGTCCAGGTATTCGATGCCAAACTTCGCGATGCCTTTTCTATCAATACTGCTGCCGCCTTTTATATCTTGCTCAAGGCAATGCAGCGAATGAAAAACATGAAAATAGCTCTGAGACTTAAAGTCTTTGCCAGGGACGTACGGGTCATCCATGTTCGGCCAACGCAACTCGCTGGAACCACTTCCATCACGTATTACATACGGGTGTCGCCCCAGGATATGCGTTTGCGCACGCGCTTTCTCAATCTCCACACTACGCCTTGTATAGCCTTCTTTGACCTCGCTGCGTAAGTGGATCACCGAATCTGTTACGTATTCCTCTGGAGCGTGCGCACCATGCTCCGGTTCCTCAAGAAGAAAGACGACGTGACACTTGTCGGCCGCAGTACGCAGTATCTGGGCTATGCGAGAGCGGCGGTTGCGCGGCTCGCCGTAGGCATCCTTGTCGCCGACGAATGTCTCCAGGCCATCCACCGAGTCTATAATCAGCAGATGCTTAGCGTCTTCATTCTTAGGCTCGTTCAACACGGCCAAGACCCGGCTCAGGAAGCCCCAGTCGTCGCCAGCGGTGCATGCACTTAGGTCGATGAATGCAACCTCACTGCCATCGTTTGGCGCATGCAAGCAATTAAGCAGCCACTCTTCGCCATCGTGAGGCAATGGCTTATAACGGTTGAGTTTGATATCTACAAAGCCCCACTTGCGGAAATCAGCATTCTCGCAGAAGCAGGTGAACCTTTTATTTGGCTCGTTGAGCCGAAAGTTGCTCCACATGTTCTGAGCCACGCCGTGGGACAGATCGGAGGAAGCATACAGAACCCTAGGCAAATCGTTCTTCGCTTCCTGATACTGGTGAAGCCTGTCGGCAAGATAGCGTGAGGCCATATGCAGGCCCAAAACCGATTTGCCGGTGCCGTCACCTCCGATTATGCACATGCTGGTTGCGCCGTGGATTCCCATCCCCTCAGGCGAGTCCTTGTCCGGTTTGCCGCACAGGTGGTCTAGTGAAGGAATTCCAAATCGAAGTACATCTACTGCCATTGTGTTCTACTCCTGTAACAGATCCCATTCCAGGGCCTTGCATTCAATCTCTTTGATCTCCTTGTCACAAATATGTCCTATTGCTGCTGTTTTTGTTAGTTCCCTGGCAAACCAGCTTCGGCCAAAACTACTGACATCGTCGTTGCTGTCACCAGGCAAGTGAGGCAGCACTGATGAAACGCCATCAGCCACAAGACTGTTGGCGCCTGCGGCGGTCCGGCGCCACAGCGTCGGCAGAAGAACCCCCTTTGGAGGATGATTGCCGACACACAATTTGCAATTAGGTTTGCACGAGTCCTCAGCACGCTTACGCTTTTCGCACTGGAAGCGGCGCAAATGCACAACCCCCAGGATTTTATCAGCCACATACTGCCTCTCGGAAGGACTTTTGGCTTCGTTCGCCTTGAGAAGAATTTCGATGGCCTCGGTCAGTTTTCCGGCATGGGACGTTGTGACCACGAGATGACCTGACCCCGCAAACTGGAATATCTCGCGCCAATCAGAATGATCTCGAACCTCGCCTACATAGACGACCGATGGGGTTTGACGCAGAGCATCGTGTAGCGCATCCTTTAGTGAATGGGTGTCGACCCTCAACTCGCGCGGTGTGTAGTCCAGCCCGTATTTTTGGGATGTTTTTGGATCGAGAAACGGCTTAGTGGCATTGCCAGGGTAGTAATAGGTTTCTATCGGGTCCTCTATGGTGATCAGATGTGGTCGTCGCGGCTGTGTCAGTGCATGCTGCAGGCGCAGGTGCACCAAGGCACGAGCCAGCTCGCTCTTCCCTGAATCTGTGGAGCCGGAAACGACGATTACCCCATGTGGCTTCGAGTCGCCTCTGAACACCAGTTCATCTACCCACTTAGCAACGGCGCTCATTGTGAACGCGAATTTGGGATTGCGTTTGTCCTTGGGCGCATATGCACTATTGCGTTTATCTGTATTGGCACACACGACATATTTCTGGCCTGATTTCGGCTTACTGCATCGCACAGTAACACTCAAATGCTCACCTGCGTAACACTTGCAGGCAAGCACTCGTGCCGTGCCTGTCGTTTTCGCTCCTTCAATAATTTTGGCTTGAATATCGAGCGACAGACGCTCCCTAGGAGCGGGTTCCCTCTTATCATTAACCGTATCTCGCTTCTGGAAGTATGTGTAGTCGGAGGCATTGTAGACCTTTACTTTGTAGATCGGTATAGCCAAGGCAGATAACCTCCCGTCATCCTTTGATTTGAATTGCGTACAAACTCCTTCGGACTCATATATCCAAGAGTTGAATGAAGTCTCACACTATTATATATTACTTCTACATGATTAATAATATCCCTCCTTGCTTCGGCAATTGTTTTATATTCTTGTTATATTTCAGCTCTGTCTTGAGTGTTCCAAAGAAAACTCTCGGCAACAGCGTTGTCCCAACAATCACCTTTGCGGTCTTGATGCTTCAGGAATGGCTACCTGCACTCCGTTTTGTTGTATCGGAATGGACTTTTAGACTTTGCGCCTCTCCCCGTGCCCATGCTCATGCCAAGCCTCATGCAAATGCGGGTGGACGTGGATTTTGCCATCGCGGAAGTGCTCGTGAGAGTGTATTAAATTAACTGAGAGTAACAGATCGAGATCATGTAAAGCTTCTTTGGTTGGGCCATCGTAGAGCAGCGTATGCTCTTCTGAGACTATTAACACTCGATCAAATACTTCGGCTACAAAGCTCAAATCGTGGCTTGTGCAGATTAGAGTGACCCCGGATTTTTTTAGAGCGAATAGAAACTCGGTAAGCCATTGCTGCGTGCGGGGGTCAAGGCCTGCGCTGGGCTCGTCAAGAAGTATCACCTTGGGGCTGCAAGTTATAATCGAGGCAAGCGCCACGCGCTTCTTTTCGCCGCCGCTTAGGGTCTGCGGGGAACGTTCTTTGAGATGTTCAATGCCGAATAGTCGAAGCGTATCGCTTACCCTTCGCTCAACGGCAGCTTCTGATAATCTCAATTGCAGCGGCCCAAACGAGAGTTCCTCGCCGACCGTTGGGCAGAAAAGCTGCGCATCGGAGTTCTGAAACAAAAAGCCCACTTTCTGGCGGAATTTGCGAGAAAACGGAGGAGTTTCTACGCTGTTTTCCGTCAAGACCGTATCAAAAGCCGCTATTTGCCCATCTGAAAAATCTTCCCTCATTGCGCCCTCTTTTCCCACAATCTCTGATGGAATCATACAGGAGATTGACGGCGATAATCAAGACATTTGCCCTGGGGTTTTGCTATTCCATGTCTGACTAGCTAACCATCAGGGTATGACAGATTATTATTACGCCGACTTCTTCACTGGGAGCAACTGAATCTAAAAGCCCAGTCAACCAAAAAACGGAGGGCAAAATATGAGATGCAGAACACTAAAATATTGCCGGATGTTATTAGGGGTGATCGCCGTAGCGCTCATGGTCTTCGCCGTAGGCTACGCTCAAGAATCTGCGAAAAGGCCTTCAAGCTATTCTCCCGTTGTCATTAACGAGGACTTTGCAACGATCATGGCTCGAATGAAGGCGGCGAAGCCGGAACTGATGAAGCGGCAGAAAGATTTGCTTATGGAGCGCTACGACCTGAGCAATCGCCCGGCGAAAGATGTGACCATGTCCCGCAAAAAGCCCATTCAGGAGGGCGTAAGGGTCAGACTCCCCAATGCAATGACATGGGACAAGCTTGCAGCATTCAGCCCGGAAGAGATTAAGGAGAAAAACCTGTTCCCGGCAGGTTTCTTCCCTCTTCCGCATCCTAATCATTCGGAAGGCGGTATGCTCTTTCCGCTGTTTGAGATTGATGAAATCAAAAAGCAAGAGGCAAGAGACCTGACCCGCTTTGATTTGGATTTTGACCTGCCGGATATCTTTCTTCCCGAGTTCCCGGCGCCTATCTACATCACAACCCGCACCGATCTCGGTGACATCTCCCAGGGTAAGCTGGTGACCATTGATAACTATTACGAACTCTTCAATGGCATCTTGAACCCCAAGCAGATCGAGGGAGTGCGACTCCTGGCGACACCTTTCCCTCAGCAGCAGTTCAACCAGACCGAGGATCGCCGTTCTGAAAAGCCGAGCTTTGGAGTTGCTTGCTTTGATTGCCATGCAAATGGACACACGAACGCATCTACCCACCTTGTGGGTGACATCAGACCCCAGGAGTTCCGTCATCGCCTGGATACTCCCTCACTTCGCGGAGTGAACATACAGCGCCTATTTGGATCACAGCGCGCGCTGAAAACCATTGAGGACTTCACCGAGTTCGAGCAACGCGCCGCCTATTTCGACGGTGACCCAGTGATAGCCACAAAAAAAGGCGTCAATATCCTTGAGCGAGCCAGCCAAGTTCATTTCATGGCGGAGTTCCAAGAGATTCTGGATTTCCCGCCAGCCCCCAAGCTTCGCATAGACGGCAAGCTGGATCCCAAAAAGGCCACCGAGTCAGAGATGCGTGGGCAGGCAATTTTCTTTGGCAAGGGGGAATGCGCCGACTGTCATCCAGCGCCCTACTACACAGACAATACCATGCACAATCTTAAGGTGGAACGCTTCTTCACACCGCGGATGATCAACGGGCGAATGGCCAGTTCTGATGGCCCCATCAAGACATTCCCCTTGCGGGGTATCAAAGACTCGCCACCCTACCTCCACGATGGCAGACTTTTGACTTTAGAGGATACGGCGGAATTCTTTAATCTGATTCTCGAGCTAAAACTCACAAATCAAGAGAAAACTGATCTTGTAGCATTCATGCGACAGCTTTAGATAGATGCAGAAAACTAAGGCGGGGCAACCTGACGCCCCGCCTTAACTTTCAATATTCTGCCCAGCTCACCTGCAAAACGCCCAACACAACAACTTACGGTCGGGATTGCAAATCCGCCCGAACATCGTATCTAATTGCGTTATATCCTGCGGGAACTCTTGAACGCGCAAATATGCCAACGCAGTGCAGGCAGCCGTTACCGCAGCATAATGAAAGGACCTTTTGACTTTTTGACAATCAGACTTTGCGCCTCTCCCCGTGCTCATGCTCGTGCCATGCCTCATGCAAATGTGGGTGGACGTGAATCTTGCCCTCGTGGAAGTGTTCGTGGGAGTGTATCAGGTTTGCTGAAAGTAGCAGATTGAGATCATGCAGGGCTTCTTTTGTAGGGCCATCATACAGAAGCTTATGTTCCTCTGAAATTATTAAGACTCGATCAAATACCTCCGCGACAAAACTTAAATCGTGGCTTGTGCAGATTAGAGTGACCCCGGATTTGTGCAGGACACTTAGGAACTCTGTAAGCCATTGCTGTGTGCGCGGGTCGAGGCCTGCGCTGGGCTCGTCAAGAAGTATCACCTTGGGGCTGCAAGTTATAATCGAGGCAAGCGCCACGCGCTTCTTTTCACCGCCGCTTAAGGTCTGCGGGGAACGATCCCTTAGGTGCTCGATGCCGAATAATCGGAGCGTATCGCTCACCCGCCGTTCTACATCGGCTTCTGAGAGTCTCAACTGCAGCGGCCCAAACGCCAATTCCTCGGCAACGGTTGGGCAGAAAAGCTGCGCATCGGAGTTCTGAAACAAAAAGCCCACTTTCTGGCGGAATTCGCGAGAAAATGGAGGAGTTTCTACGCTATCTTCGGTCAAAACCGTATCAAAAGCCGCGACTTGCCCCCTATTGGCAAAATATAATCCATCAAGCAAATGAAGCAAAGTCGATTTTCCGCTTGCATTCGCGCCCAAAATGGCAACGCGCTCCCCCTGGCTAATCTTAAAACTAACGTCGTCAAGCGCCGGCTTACAACCTGGGTATGCGTAAAAAACATCATTTACATCAAAAACAACTTCGGTCAATTAAAAGCTCCAAAAGAAAGAGTTCACTATGAAATCACAAGTATACTCAGCATCCTGAGCGCCGTCGAAGGGCGCGGTCAATTATCACCAAAGGCTTCAACTATAGCCGCCGCATACTTCGACGTAGCTCAGCATGCTCAAGTTATCTCTTATCAAAAACATACAAGACGAAAGCAAACGCCAGCGAGCAGATCAGCCACATCACATCCGATGCCTTAATAGCCGCGCGCAAGCGAATCTGCAAATCGCCGTCATAACCCCTAGAGATCATCGCGTTTTGCACTTCACCGGCCAGTTTTTGAGTGCGCCGAAACAGCATTCCAATGCCGGCAGCCACCCATTTCTGCTCGTTTCGCAGCGGCCCAGCGCTGATGGTTCGGCTCAGTTTTGCCAGGTGAATTTCCTCTGCAACTCGCAGCATCACCGCAAGATAACGCTGGGTCATCGTCAACACCATTCCAAACACCTTAGGCATGCCCAGCCTCCGCAAGCCATTGAGCAAAACCATCGAATCCGTGCTTGCAATCAACAAATACGAGAGCGTTATGCAATCCAAAGAACGCAAAAGAAACCGTGCGGCAACGGTAAGGCCGCTGTCAGTTACAATAATAGCATGCGGCAAAACCCACGGCCCGAGGTGAACGCTTCCGCCGAAATCCCATATTCTGAGAACAGCATCACCGGGTGTAACCAGGTTTGTGGCGGCTGGAATAATAATCGCGAGGCTGAAAAGCGGCGCGCCTAGCCACACGCCCAGCAGACGCTTCACAGGCAATCCAATCGAAAGCGCCAACGTCACCGCCATAGCAAACATCGCTCCGAGCGACCACAAGCTATGCAACAGCGTGCAAGCAATCACCAGGAGGAAAACCCCGGCAACTTTCAACCTTGGCTCAACCGCTCCAAGCCATGAACCCACGCAGGGCGAATCAATCAAGAATTTCGTCATAGCCTCGCCAATTGCGGCCAAAGCTCTGCGAACAGGCGCGCCCGCCCTGCGGCTTGCGCGAGGCGGGCATGTCACATTATCTAAATCCGAATTTTCATACCATTCAGGAATCGTCAGTTCATTCACGTCGAGCTATTGCCTTACCAATCAAAATTGTAATCCCGGTCACAATCCCTACACCCACCAAAGCCGAGACAATATACGAAAAACTAAGTGTGCGAATGGGCGCTTTCTCCTGGCCCTTAAATGAATAATCAGGCATGGGAGATTTCCACTTTTCACCGAGCCTGCTCATTCCGCTCGGCAAATAGCCGATCATCTTATGTATCTCTTCGCTGCTCCATTCGCCCCAAGCTGAGCCTGCGCAGAACTTCGCAGGCAGAATAAGTCCAAGTGGTGATAGCAGGACCATTACAAAAAGACCAATCCATAATTTCTTCGAAGTCTTCATCCCGCACTCTCCACATCTGCGTCGGGCTTCACGCCAAAGAGCAGAGAAATATCTGCTTTCTGCAAATAAGCAACCACCAGGCCGGTCACTATCGCCTCCACAAACCCAAACAACAGCAAATGCTCAAACGCCATCACAGGAACCGCAACACTCAACGGGTAAGGGGCATATAGCGCTCCCCCTGCCGCGTCATGTGCTATCATCGGCTGTAAACCGAACATAAAACCCGCCGCAACAGCCGCCGCATTAAGCCCGAAATATCCGCCCAAAGCAGCCCCAATCCATCTGCGGGGAGATTTTCCACTGGAACGCCCAGCAACCAGCTTATAAACGCCATAGCCAACAAACGGCATGATCACAGCCATATTCAGGCAATTTGCGCCTATGCAGGTTATTCCTCCATCGCCAAAAACCACCGCCTGCACTATAAGAGCAATCGAAACAGCTATGCACGCAGCCCATGGCCCAAGAAGAACTGCAACCAGCACCGCGCCAACCGCATGCCCCGTGGTGCCGCCGGGAATCGGCAGGTTGAACATCATGATAACAAAACTAAACGCCGCGCTCAGAGCGAGCATAGGAACATTCTTGGCGCGCAGGGTCTTATTGAGCTTTTTAGAAGCCACATACCAAAACGGCGCAACTGCGGCAAAGCTTGCCGTGTATGTCTGCGGGCCTAAATATCCATCAGGAATATGCACGAATTTCCTATCCTCTCTTTAGCTAATACAGTAATTATACACTAATCACTCTCAGCAAGGCAGATTTTTCCTCCTGCAACAACAAAATTCAACGTACAATGCCAAATTTGCAGGGAATTGGCAGAAGTATCACTAAGTAAACGAACATAGACATTTACCGCACCGAAGGGAGAAATTTCAATGGACCTCAAAACGCTATTTGTAATTGCAATAACTACGGCGAAAATGATCATGCCTGGAATGCCTGATATGAGCAAGATTCCTGGTATGAACATGCCAGACATGGGTGCGCCAAACCGCACAATGACCATGAACCTGACCAGCGGCAAACCGGCGGACGCTAACTCGAAGGCAGAATGCGCAGTGCCCGAGGGCCTAAGAATCGGGCCTAAAGCTATTCTCGACATCGACCTTCCGCAGAAGAGCGAAACTGGGCCAGAAGGTAACACGCCTGATCAAGGACCGAAAAAAACTCCTGAGCTCACAATCAAAATGTATTGGAAGTCGTCCAAGACTGTGCTCGAAGGCCAGCCGAAGATTATAGATTCTAAATCCATGAGCGCAGATATGCAGAAGGCAATGGCAAAGAACCAAGAAATGAACAAGAACTTCAAGCGCGCACTTGCTGAGGCTAATGAAGGTTCTCATGCCTACTGGCCTGGCCAAAAGGCTAAGCCGCTTGCTAAGGACTCTACATGCCCTGGTGACTATACCCTGACCACAAACTACTGCGGCGGGACTTCTATCACTTTCGATAAACCGCAAGACTTTTTGGCTGCTTTCGATCTCAGCAGCCCCGGCAAGGACATCGACCTCGCAAAGTATATAAAGGTCGAATGGAAACCCGTGCCAAATGCGGCCGCTTATATGCTCAGCGCTATGGCTATGAAAGATAATCTTATTGTTATGTGGACATCCGCATCGGACCCGGAGCCGCCTATGGACATTTTAACTAGGGCTATCAGCAAAGAAGAGCTTCAGAAATACATCGAAGATGGCAAACTGCTCTCTCCAGACCAGACTATCTGCTATATTCCAGAGGGCATTTTCAAAGAACTTGGCAGCCCAATGCTTACTGTCAATGCAATCGGCACGGACAAAACCCAGACCAAGGACGGCATCGAAACCCAAGTCATCGTCCGCTCAAACGCAACCGTAATGATGGGCATGATGGGTATGGGCGGTGAAGAAGAAGCCCCTCCTGTAGATGAAGATAAACCGGAAGAAAAGCCTGCAGCTACAGATAAAGATAAACCGGCTGCAGATTCTGGCGACACCTTGGACAAAACCGACAATACTCTCGACAAGGTCAACAAAGTCGGCGACATTCTGCGCAAAGGCAAAGATATTTTTAAGCGCTGATAATCATTTAGCTATTAACTGCCGGAAATCGGCTATTGCCGGTATATATGCAAAATATTGTTCATGCGCTGAGAACAGTGAGTGAATGGGCCGGATTGTGAGTCTGGCCCATGGTTGTTATTTTTATCTTTTTACGCCGGGTGCGTTTCGGGAAAAGGGTTTCCCAAAACAACTAAACTTAACCGCTCACCTCCTTGCGCTCTTTTTAATAGCGCCGTCGGTTCGCTCAGTCAGCTTGCTAACAACACATCGAAATTACACACTATAAAACTACGCTACCCTCGGTGTATGCGCTGCCGCCGCAGCTTCAGTGACACAGGCGTCCGCGCGGAATGCCCTAACGCCTGGAGAAGCTCGTGCTGTTCGCAACCACCCCGCCATTCTTGCCCCAATGTGACATTATCGGGAAAGGGGTTTCCCGATACAACGAATGTAAGTTGTCTAGAAGCTGCACCGCTGCGCAATTTCTTGCGAGAGCGGTGCAGCCGTTTGCGTTAGTGTTACCGAAGGCAACTAGATGTTAGTTACTACGGAAGATTCTGGTAGAGAACGACATCGCCGCCCTCTCGCCACAGAACACCGCTGACCACAATAACACCCGCGCCTAAAGCAGGGTTGATTACAGTGATCGGAGCGATGTAACCATCAGTTATAGTAGCGCCAGACACTAATCCCCAAACCCTTACAAGGTTGGTCAGGAGTTTGGCGTCGGTCTTAGCAGATTTGTTGTTTACACCAACAGTCTTGATCGCATTGCCCGTAGCGGCAGGGCTCACAGGAGCGCTGAGCGTGATAGTATACTGGCCGTAGCTATCAACAGTAACGATACCAATCAGATTAGTGACATGTTCGCCAGTTGCAACGACATCGGCGCCAATTACCTTGATGCAGCCCTTGTAGGACTGTTCACCAACGAAGAACAGGCCGCTGTTTTTGCAGGTAACTGTAACATTACCTGTCAGTTGGACAGTTTCGCCAGTGCCAGCCTTAGCCTTGAGAGCGGCAAGATTGGCAACAGGCGTAGTAGCAAGCCCCGTTGTAAACGACCAGCATGGTCCCTCCGTGTTGCCGAAGGCGTTCTTCGCCACAACTTTCCAGTGGTAGGTCATGGCCGCCTGCAAATTCCCAGGAGGATCGTACGTCGGCTGGTTCAGATTGGAAGCGATCAGTGATAGGTTGTCGCAGGACGGACCCATATACACGTCGTAGGTCGTCGATCCGCCCTCCACAACCGTCAGGGATACTCCGTCAAGATCGAACTGCGCCGGGCCCTTATTAGACTCTGGGATAGACTCGTGGAAGTTGATGCGCACGGTCTGACCAGCAGCCCCTGGCGCTACGCTAAGTAAATTGATGGAATGGGCCACATATCCTGTGTCCCCCGTTGTGCCTGGAGGCAAGGTTGTCGAGAACAGGGTGGCTAAAGGCGCACCGCCTCCCGCAGGCTGCAACGTAACTGTATAAGGACGCGCCACCGTAGCGCCATAAGTCGTGTTCCACTGCAGGCGCTCGCTCCATACCAGTAGGGCTGATGTCGCCGCACTTGGAATAGCAACCTCCTGATAGATGTCATAGTAAAGGCCAGCTGCTCCGTCGAACCCGTTCTGTGCGAAGCGCAGTCCCTCGGAAGGTATCCCGTTGTGGAACCAATTACCACTACCTGCGGTGGCAAGAGTCCACGGCTGAAATTGGTTGCCCGGTCCGGTTACAACAGTCCATCCGGTAAAGTCGCCCGTTTCAAACCCGCCATTGATCAGCAAGGAAGCGCCGGAGTTCTGTACACCCAAGCTGCCGCCGCCATTCCAAGACAAGGACGTAGACACCGGCACATCGATTGCGTCATCTGGCGGGATTGGGTCACTTGGGACAGGCGCAACCGCGCCGGTGCGGAAGCTCCAGACAGGGCCAGATGCCTCGGCGCCCGCGTTCTTCGCCACCACTTTCCAGTAGTAGAGCGTGTCTGATTCAAGAACTGGAAGCTCCCAGGAAGTAGTCGGAGTGTTGCCCTTGAACTCACCTGGGCCTGGGATTGGGTTCGTGCCAAAGTAGACATCATACGTCAAGCCTGCGGGAGCGCCAGTGTTTATCTGCACGCTAACATTATCGAGGTGCGCGTTCATGAAGTAGTATTGTACCTGAGTAACAAAGGCCACGCGCACGGTGCTGCCTGCAAAGGCCGATAGATCGAAGCTTCTCGCGGTCCAATCACTGAAAAGTGGATTTCCGGGGTTTGTGGAAAATGCTTGCGCTAGAAGCACATTCTGAGTATTTCTGATCTCGACGCGGTACTCCTGATTCGGGTCTACAAAGGCCGTGTGATGATTCCGAATCCGGTCCACCCAAGTCAACAATGCCGAGCTTGCGCCCAGCGGAATGCTGATGTCTTGGTAGATGCTCAGAACTCCGGGCCCTGTCGGCACAGACAGCGCACTGTAGTTTCCCGCGAATGGAGGCAGCGGTCCGTCCGGCCCTGCGGGATCGAATGTGCCGTTGTTGATCGAGAAGCTTCCTAGACCGGTGTTCGCTTGTGTCCACCCAGTGAAATCACCCGTCTCGAAGTCGCCGTTCACAATGAGTTCCGCTGTACCGCCGCCACCCCAAGATAGATCGACGTCCAAATGGTTGTTTAAGGACCCATCGGGCGGACTCGGGTTGGTGGGAGCGGGAGGCAAAATGCTCCCCGTCGTGAACGACCAGCATGGCCCCTCTGTGTTGCCGTAGGAATTCTTCGCCACCACTTTCCAGTGGTAGGTCGTGCCCGCCTGCAGATCTACAGGAGGATCATACGTCGGCTGGTTCAGATTGGAAGCGATCAGTGATAGGTTGTCGCAGGACGGACCCATATACACGTCATAGGTCGTTCCGCTGACAGGCCCCCCCGCCCCGCGTGTCACTGTATCGAAGTAGTTAGGCGCTCCAAAGCCTCGGAACGCGATTCCGCCACTCGTGTAGGTATTGTTCGTGGCGCTGATGGTATTGAGTAGGGAAGCGCCGTCGCTATCGAACAACCGCGCGGTAATGAGGCCGCCCGTATCCCACTGAACCTCGATGCGATACCAGTGGTTGTCGACCCAGGACTGTGAGGCGGAAGCCAGGTCCGCGTAATTATAGGACTGATTGATCTGGATCTTGAACGTCGACGTGTTGGGAGCAGCCACCGCTGAGTAAGTTCCATTGGCTGACGCCCCGAAACCACAGTAGGCGCGCCCAGCAGAGCTTCCCAGAAGCACCCAATATGACACGGTGTCGCCTTGACTGAGAACCGCTCCCGGATCAGCTCGGTAAATCCACGCTGATGATGAACTCGACAGGCCAAAGTTTCCGTCGTGAGCAGCCGCTCCGATGACATCATGCGTCCCTCCAAGGATTGTGTATTCGCTCAGGCTCCCGTCCTCAAAATCGTCAATGATTTCTCCGCCTGTTGCTTGGCACTCCCAACTGAGCATTGTGTTGACCGGCACATCGGTTGCGCCATCCGCCGGATGCGGATTAAATGGCACAGGCGGCGGACCGCCTACGCTGAAGGTAAACTCGTGGACCCCTTGTCTGACCGTCGAAGAACTGTCAGTAACTTGAATTGTTGCGGTGTATGTTCCACCCGCAGTCGGCGACCCGGTGAAGGAACCAGTGGCGCTATCTAAACCGACGCCTGGCGGAAGCGCACCTGCCGCCACAGACCAACTGAATGGCGCTGTGCCATTGCTGGTTGCCAGACTCCCGGAGGCTGGCAGACCAACTATCCAATCGTAAGCATAAGGCGGGATTATCTGCAGCGGCGACACACCAGAAAATCGCGCGCGCACCATCATATTACCCAGGAATCCGGCGGATTCTATCTGACTCCAGCTCGTTCCACTATAAGCCCACGACCGAATGTAGTATGAAGGGTCGCAATCCAGCCCGTTGGCGTACATGGCGCTTCCATCCACCCATCCGACGTAAACACTGCCGCTGGTGACGTTGATGTTCAGAGAGCTGATATCAACATCAACCCACGTGTCAGCGGAACTCAAGGTAACACTCTTACTCCCCAAAACCGTGCTGGGTGAGCCATTGGTTCCGTTGTCATCCCAAACTTTCAGGGTTGTTGTAGCGCTGCTGCGAGGCCACAAGCGCACATGAGTGATGTAGCACGGATAGGCGTCTGGGGTCATTCGGACGGCGAGGCCCGCGCCCGACAAGCCGTAACCGAGTCCTGAATCAGCGGCTCCATCATCGTATGCCAATTGTCCAACTGCAACAGATGCATAGATCAGGCATGTTCTTGTGTAGCTGTATGGTCCCTGCGCCGTCAAGGTGAGCGTGAAGTTGACTGTATGCGTCTCCGGACAGGTTGGTAGAACTGAAATAGTGAATGTATCTGCAGAGTTGTTGGCCGTGCCGCCTCTGAGGACGCTGCCAAAGTTCGCGGTCGCTTTGGATATGGTAACATAAGGGTCAGCGCTCGCCAGCGTGGCCTGCACGTTGGTCGCGTTGGCCCAGCCGTTGGCCAGTGTAAGCGACAGACTGACAGTTTCTCCAGGATCGAGTTTGGCATTGCCGTTTCCGCTTGAGTCGTTTACAACGAGGCTCTGCCACTGATACTGCAGGCCGCCTATGCCATGGTTCCCAAAGCCCGTATAGATAGCCTGGCCGTGAGGGGCGCCATTGGTGAGGTCGCTATCGCCGTAGCGCACATCGTCTTCCAGGAGAATGGCCGTGAGGTAGCCCTCGAAGTCAGTGGCATGGCGGTAGCGGGCAAAGTGCACAAGCTCCTCCATTAACGTCGAACCGAGTGACGCTCGCGCTTCCCACAGGCCTGCGCTGAACATCTCGCTATCGTAGTGGACCTCGTTCACCCAGTCCGTCTCCCTGCGGTCGGTATTAGTCAAGTTTCGGAAGCCGTTCGGCTGGCTCGGGATTAGTCCGCCGTCTCCCACCTTCGAGAGTTCGGATAGGCTTAGCTCGCAGCCGAAATAGTCGCTCCATCCTTCATTCATGGCTCCAGGTTCCATCGCGTAGGGGAACGAGATTCCCGTATAAATCTTATCCGTCACGCCATGTGTATATTCGTGATAAACGACTTCAGAAAAGAGGCCGAAGTCAAGATAATTGACGCCGTCTCCCCCGCCAAATGTCATGCCTGTGCCATCCCAATACGCGTTGTTATAGCCTGATCTACCAACGTTCGTCGGCACCGCGTAATCCAGGCCTGTGAAGCTCGGGTCCAAAACCTTGTAGTAGTCGTGTATGTAATTTATGTGATAGTAGACACTCGGTGCGTGGACGTGTGCCGCAGCTCCGTAAAGAGTTGCGTCCCAAGCCCAATCAACCACGTCACCCGAGTGGACATCAGTTCGCTCGAACAGCGGATCCGGCCCATCCTCATGCACGATATCACAGTATTGCCCTTCGAGCGTGGAGGTTATCCGCGAGGGATCGTAGGGCGGCGCCACGCTATATGTGCCGTCCGTCT
>JAPLCU010000092.1 GCA_026392045.1 Armatimonadota bacterium | reverse complement strand
CGGCATTCAGCAGAAGATCGCCGCGAAGCTGAAGAACCCACAGACTTACATTGACTCGGACGTCAAGCTGCGAACCGAGTTGATAGGCTATAACCCTCCTGATCCCGGTGACGTCACGTTCTGGGGCATGGTGCTGGAATACACAAGCCTCTATCTAAACCTTCACAACGCCGTTGTCGAACAGGCCGATAAATGCAGACAGAGCGCCGAGAGCTTGGTTAATGGTGATGATCTGAAAGCGCTGAAGGCAATCGAATCAATCTCAGTGATGCAGCCCGCCGTGTCCGTTGAGCTTGAGGAGAAGATCCGTGAGCAGGCGAGCAGTGTCTTCCGCTGCGACGTGCCGTCGTATGCCTCAGTCGAAGCCCAGCTCAAAGACGGCCCGATCCATAGCTGCGGGCTGACATTCGGCGATGCTGATGATCACCTGACGCAGTTGGAGGCAGTTCAGAACGCGAATGCAAAGCTGCTGGATGACGCGATTGACCGCAAGCTTGAGGTGTTCCTCAACCCAACCGTCCGGCAGAACCTCAAGCAAGGCAAGGATCAGTCGGTGATCGCCGGGCTACTTGAATGCAAGGATGTCAGTGCGATCCGCCAGTACCTACTCCCAGCCGTTCTCAGCGACCCTTCGATCATTGACGTGATCAATCGCTATCTCAAGCGCTTCGCAGTCAAGCAGGTTCGCGTTGCCGATTTCAAGCCGACCACTACGATGGTCGAGAAAGAACAGATCGGTGGGCTGGCCGAGGAGTTCAAGAATTTCCTTGAGGAGCAGTTGGACAGCGTCCAGGGGGGCGGCGATGTGCTCCCGATGCTGCAATTGGAGTAGGAGGCGGCGATGCTAAGGGATTGGGCATTAGACAAACTGGAAGCTGTTCGTGATCACGATAATGTGCTCATGAAGGACCCTCTGCACCTGCTGCCGGAGGCTGATTCGTCCCTGCACGCTTTCGCCAGGGAGAACGGATACACGGTATTGGTTGCCTCAACCAACCTGGCGTTCCGAGAACTGTATGAGAATGCAGTCGCAGATGAGGAAACGAAGCGGCTTTTGGTGCTGGATCGCGCGCCAGCGCGGAGGAGGTCCAGCCGCGTTGTCACGAAAGCGCCGCCGCCGTTCTACCCGGACTTTCTCGCGAAGACCGATGAGGCAGCACGGATTGAGCTTGATCTTCGACAGTTTCTGATCGAAACCGCCAGCGATCCCAATTGGCCCAGCGAAACCAACGACCCGCTTTACGCTCGCCTGATCGTCAGGAATATCAGCGGCGTGCTCCGTGCGCACCACAACCTGCGAGCGGCGCAAGATACCAGGTTCACCGATCAGGATTTCAAGACCATAGTAGCTTACGCGGCACTGGGCGTCGCAGACTCCGCGTTCAAGATGCTCGATGCCGAAGACTACTGGCGGATCGGCCTGCTTGGACACCGCGCGCTGGACGAGATCGACGGCCTTGTCCCGGAGATAACAAAGCCGATAAAGGCAGAGCTTCGGAAAGCGCCCGCTCCGTTCTGCTGGTTTGCCGACAGAGACTCAGAGACAATTGTTCGAGTCTTCTATCTCTCGGCGATACTCCAGCAGCACACCGACAACTGGAATCTGCTTCTGGCGAATGTGGACCCGAGCCTTGCCTCGCTTTCCGGTATAGATGTAGCCGTTCTCAAAGAGGCGGCTCCCAAGCTGGTTGAACTGAATCCGTCCCAAGCGGACAGTGACCTGGAGGCGGTGGAGAACAGTCTCGGTCGCGATGCGATTCAATTGCTTCTGCTCGATCAGATAGGCGTCAGTGCCCCGGCGTCGTTCGCTGCTGTGATCGAGAACGAACGCTACTCGACGCTGTTCAGGTCCTCGGCCCTGTTATTCGCGCTGGACAATACTCTATCCAAGGGGCAGGCAGACGCAGAACTGAACCGCGTATCCAAGGCGCTGTTTGCCGACGACGGTACACCTAAGCCCAGGTTCGTGGACGGCCGCCAGTCGGTCGCGTGGCACAACCTGCGCGAGTCGTTCCGTCTCGTGAATGAGATCCAGTCAATCAGAAATGAGCTTGCCAACGCTATCAAGTATCTCAAGGTGCTCAAGACGGAGCAGCTTACTTTCGCCTACTTCCGGGAGATATGGAACGACAAGCGAGTCAATCGGATTGAGTATTACCTGTCGTCGTTGGAGCGACGCGTATACAGCGGGGAGTTCCTGCCGCGTGCCGAGGATGAACTTCCATCGGCATTTGCCAATGCTCTTGCCAGAATCCGCCAGGCGGTAACAACCGCGATTGACGAAGTGAACTTGCAGTTGGACGAGCTTAACCGCAGGTTCCAGGAGATGGTGTTCGCACAGTATAAGAATTGGATCAGCGCCGACGGAGACGTAAGGCTCACCAGCCAGTTCCTGCGCAGGTGCCTGAAGCCGAACTGGGACCCGCAGACGGAAAAGGCTGCTGTCTTCATCTTCGACGGTATGCGCTACGACATCTGGGATGAGTTCCTCAAGCCAATGCTGGGTGACCGGATGGAACTGCTTGCAGATATCCCGGCATCATCGTTGCTTCCCTCGGAAACCCACATCACCCGCAAGGCTATATGCGCTGGCGCGACGGCAGATGCGTTCGATAGCCGCAAAGGCGAAGATACGCTGCTCAAGGATGGACTCGCCCGCGAGTTTGCCTACACGGGCAGCGTCGATGTGATTGCGCCGGATGCTATGGGTGTTGGCGAGACTGTGCGCTACCGTGCGGGCAATCTCGATGTCTACATCTTCGAGCTATGCGACAAGGAACTGCACAAGATCGACGTGAAGACCCTGCCCGGTGGCAGGCAGGTGCCCTCGCGTCCGCTGGACTTCGTATACCGGCAGCATCTAAAGAACATCATCGATACCGAGGTCATGGCGATAGTACGGAAGCTTGCTCCTGGAACCAAGGTCTTCATAACCGCAGACCACGGGTTCGGGCGTGTGCAACGCGATCCCATCTGGGTGCATGAGGACTGGCTGAACGAGCCGAGGGACTGTTCCTATCTAAACGCGTGGCTGATGGCGACGCTGACCACCGTTGGCGCGCCAGCGAAGGTGCGAAACAGCGTGTGGGAGTTCCCTATCAAGGATCTCCGGCTTCCTGAAAAAGAGACTGTGACCGACCCCCGCACCAAGCAGCCGTGGGAGAAGCGCTATGCATCTGTGATCTTCCCAAAGACAGGTTATGCGCTTTCAAGGCCGGGCAGCAGCTTCCGCCCGGATGCCTACACGCACGGCGGCATATCAATCCAGGAACTGATGATACCGATGGCTGTCTTGAGAGTAAGATCGCAGGAGGAAGGTCTTCTTCTGCTCGAATCTATTTCCTGCCCGGACGAAGTGCTGGAGGGACAGGAAATCGAGTCCCGGATGCCGGTAAGGCGCGCGTCGATTTCTGCTCTTGCTTTCGACGATCTGAGAATCGATGTGGAGGCCATAGTCAGCCCGGGCGATACTACCCTTCCGCACCAGGTCTTATTTCTGGGCGCGAACGGCGTTGATGTGGTTTACACATTCCGCCCGGACACTGCTGAGGCAACGGCCGAGGAACGGCTGGCGGGCAGCATGGAAAGGCTTCTGACAGTGGCGGTCACTTATCGGGAGAACGGCAAGACGGTTCGGAAATCCCAGGCTCAGAAGTTCTCCATACAACTAAACTCCGAGAAGGTCGTCAGACGGGTCCCGCCGGGGCTAGGCAACATCCTCGGAATGACTCCTAAAGGGATGAGATGAATCGATGGGATCGGCGATATGACCATTAGCCGTATGTCAATGTTTTGCCATGGACAGATGCTGGTCTGCCCGTGCGGGTTACACTAACTGGAGGTGTCTGATGGCGAGAAGCAGGAATCTGCTGGACGAGTTTTGGGAGAAGCTTGAGGCAAAGTACCGTGAGTTGCCGACGGGTAACGGAGCGAAGGACTACCAGGCGGAGAAGCCTATTCTGAATGTTGTGTTGAAAGCTGTTGGCGAGAAGATCAGGAGTCGCTACACATTCCTCGACCCTATAGGTGTCGGCGGAACCGCTGTTGTGATCAAAGTAAGAGACCGACTGCTGGATCTTCCATTCGCGTTGAAATGCTCGCGACCAGTCCAAGGTAGAGAACCGCTTCTCGCTGAAATAATGCGAAACGAGATCTCCAAGCTGCTCACTATGAGACACCCAAACATTGTGCAGGTGCATTATCATAGCAAGATTCGCGCTGACGGTCGGGAATTTCCGTTCTTCATAATGGAGTTCATCGAAGGAGCTTCAGATGCTAGGAAGTTCTTTGCTCAGGCACAGCCGCTGGACAGGGTGTTGGGGGTTGTCAAGCAGATAGCAGAGGGCCTTTGCCACATGCACAAGCTTCGGACTGTGCACATGGATATCAAGTTGGACAATGTCCTCGTTGCACCTTCTGGGCGAGCAGTCATCTCGGATCTCGGCTCTGCCCGTCGAATCTCATCCAGCAAGGAGAAGACCCTGGCGATATTCGACCGCAGATTCGCCCATCCGGATATCCGGGATCTTCCCTCCGTGACGGATGATGAACTGAGACGTCGCGTTCCGATGGCGCGTAACGAACTGAGAATCGCTTTCGACCTGTATTCGCTCGGACGGTGCATCCTTGAGCTTATCGAGGCCCAGGATGCTACCGCACAGCCCATTGATCCGTACCACAGGAAATACTTGGGTCTAATGGGGTGTCGGCTGCTTGATGGCCAGAATGAGGGCAAGACACAGCAGGCTCTCGGGATGGGCCGTGAAGCATTGGCTGAGATGAAGTACAGCGACATCAACGACGTAGCGATCGACATACGGAAGCTCACGGGGGAATATCCCTTGGCTACCTATGTGCCTGAACTCGACACGAGTGGCATGCACGCTATTCAGACGTCGAGTCTTTTCCCGACGCCATTGACTCCAGCACTGGAAGCTAGCCTAGCTCACCCATCTCTACGGCGCCTCGCTGGCATAAGTCAGCTAGGCTTTATCTCTCTTGTTTACCCGACGGCGACAAACTCTCGGCTTCAGCACGTTCTGGGCACATATTCCAATGTAGTCCGTTACTGCCTCGCTCTGTACAATGACCCGGTGAACCCACTGTTTCGCCAGCTTTTCAAGCCCGCGGAACTGCGCGCAGTGCTCGCAGCGTCTCTACTGCACGACATTGGACAGTATCCTCTCGCTCACGATATTGAAGAGGCAACAGGACTGTTCTCGCACAAGAAAATCGCCCTGGAGATGATCTCTCGCCGCAAGCCCTACCAAGGGGCGCCACCTCTTCGTTCCCTCCTCAAGGAAGCCTGGCAAGTGGATCCTGATCTAGTGGCCAACATCATAAGTGCTGATGTGACGGATGATAAGTCGCCCATAAAGCAGAGGATACTCCACACAATACTGGATGGACCAATAGACGCTGACAAACTCGATTACCTGGTCCGCGATTCAGATACTCTTGGGTTGCACTACGGCGACTCGATTGACGTCCGGCGACTTCTCCAGTGTCTGACAGTATGCTTCCGCAGCCAGGGAGACGGAGCACATGCTGCGCTAGGCATCCATGAGAAGGGCAAGTTTGCAGCTGAGACCATCGCATTCGCTAGATATGCAATGTTCGGACAAGTCTACTGGCACCATTCATCCAGAGCCGCGAAGGCCATGTTCCATCGTGCCATCTGGGAAACCGAATCGAAGGGACACAATCTCGAGGAAGGACCGTTCATGCGAAGGCTCGTCCGCTTCATATACACGCTGAAAGCCTCGCACACCAAGGAATCACAGGCACTAGCCAAGGCTTCGGCTACACAACTCCAGCCAGCTGATCTGGAGATGCTGAAGTGGTGGTCGACGCAGACGACCGACGTGGGCAGGAAGCTCCTGGAAATGCTGAGTGGGCGGGTGCTTTACAAAAGGCTACTGGTAATCAGCGCGGAGAGGGACTCCGGACGCTGGAAAAAACTGGACGAGTTCAGGGACCGCCACAAGAGAGATCTCAGGGCAGTCTCCTCCCTGGAGAGGGAAGTGGAAAAGGAGTTCCTAGAACAACTGGACAAAAAAGCCAAACAGAAGACAAACGGAACCCGTATCCCACAGCTCGATAACGCCGCATTTGCGGAATGGAGATCATCTGGGGCACCTCTGATCCTCGTGGACATCCCATACAAGAGACCGGAGGATGTGGCCCTGGAGTTTTTACCCGAGAGTGATAGAAGAGACGTACTAGCAGAGTGGAAAGACCCAAAGGTACTGGGTGACTCTGAGCTCTGGTCTTACCTTGACCAGGATTTTGTAAAGCTTGTGGGTAAGATCAGGATTTTCTGCCATCCGGCTGTGCGGGACGTGTTGGACAAAGAGAAGATCCGGAAGATCCTGGGAGAGGCTGTTGACAAGTGTCTCAGTCGCAACCTGCCGAAATACAGGGAATGAGAGATTGTAGTGAAGTCAGTGATGGCTGAAGGGACGAAGGTAAAGCAGATGGCAAAGAAGCAGAGCGACAACGAGCAGAACGGCGTGCTTTTTCATCGAGACATTCCTAAGATGCCGGAGGGATACTACTCTGGAGACAAGCCCAATCTGAACCTGCGAGAATTCGTGGAAGCCAATCGTAATCACGATCCAACGGATTCGGATCGCAGTCATACACAAGCTATCGACCGTCCTTCCTACGGGCGGAAGAACACCCACGTCTACAATATGCATCTTTATTGGTCTAAGAAACCCCACGAAGCCATTGATGACTATATCACGCACTTTACAGAAGAGGAGGATCTTGTGCTTGATCCGATGTGTGGATCGGGTAGCACGGTCTATTCGAGCGTAACAAACGGCCGAAATGCAATAGGAATAGACCTAAGCCCCAGTGCAACATTCATCACAGCAAACTGCTGTCTGCCCAAGGATATCCGGGAAGTGACTGCGGCTTACGATCTCTTTGTCGGCAAAGCGTTTGCTGAGGCGCAGGATTACTACCTGACGACGTGCAGTAAGTGTGGTGGCAGGGCGATCACGGAGTCCGTGGTCTACTCGGGGGTCTATCGATGCAATCGCTGTCTGGAAGAGGTATTCTTGATCGACTGCCCAGAAGAGGGGGAGATCACCTGTTGTCCTCGTTGCCTCCGGAAGGGAATTAGAGAGAGTATAGCAAGTAGAAGCGCGGCCTATTGTGGAGAGCAGCCTCACGAGGTGAGCTACAAGTGCATCTCTGACTGTGGTGGGAGGACATACAAAAGGACTAAGGATGATCCAGACTTTCGCTACGATCTGGCGCGCCTGACTCATAACGCTTCTGTTCAGCCTCCATATTGGTATCCGACTGCTGAGCTTCCGGAGCACACCGACGCATACCGGCTCAAAAAAACTGGAGCAAGAACAGCAGCGGAGCTCTTCTCTCCGACCAATCTGTCGGTGCTGAGTATACTCTTCAATTACGCGGATCACGATTTTATCCGCTTCGTCCTATCGGCATCCATGTTCATGGCTTCCCGAATGGTGCGAGCCAGCAATAGCCAGATTCTGCCCGGTCGCTACTATGTGCCGCCAATCCGGAAAGATATGAACGTGCTGAATACTGTAGCCGGAAAATACAAGAACTACGTCAAGTTGCAGCAAGGGATGGCTGGGGCGTCGTTGGGGCGTTTTATGACGTCAACGCAGACTGCGACTGACCTATCTGTTCTTCCATCCAACTCCATTGATTACATATTCACTGATCCTCCATACGGAGACAAGTTCCAGTACTTCGAGCTGAATTTCCTTTGGGAAGCATGGCTTGGCTTCGGTGCAGCCTGGAACGAGGGAGAGATGATCATCAATCGTGCGAGGGCGCTCACTGAAGACAGGTGGCGGGACCTGCTGGAGCAGGTAGTACGCGAGTGCTTTCGAGTCCTCAAGCCTGGACGATGGCTGAGCATGTGCTACCACGACACATCTGAAGGCACGTGGGCCTTGGTTCAAGACGTGATATATGAGGCGGGATTCGTTCCTGCCGATGTGAGCGTTCCTACGTTCATCGAAACGAACCAGAAGAGCTTCAAGCAGTACACGGCTGACATCGTTACTAAGCGCGACCTGGTGATGAGTTTTAGGAAGCCTGTGCCTGGTGAGGTGAGGGCCGACGTGGCAATCTCCGGCAACGAAGACGAGACCACGTTTGGCGAGAAGGTGCGGGCAATCATCAGAGACTATCTTGATGCGCATCCGGGCGTCACAAAGGACCGTGTCTACGACGAGGTTGTAAGTCGCATGGTCCGTGCCGGACAAATGGAAGCCCACAACTTCGATGAGCTATTGAACCAAGTAGCCGACGAAGTACGTGAGCCAGTGCGTGAGAATCTGCTCGAGAACAAACGCCCGGACCTGTTCGGAAGCCACGAGATGAGCAGATGGTATCTGAAGGAATCTGAGATCAGTGCCGTGGATTCTGCCGAATCGGCCAAAGAGGATGTGGCCGCACGCAGGATTCGGGATTTCATCTCAGAATGGTTGATCGACAACCCAGGAGCCGATGGTGTTCACTACAGTGATATCTTCGAGCACTACGTATATACGGTGATGGATAAGCCTCGCAGATCTCTCGCGGAATGGCTGCTGGACTATTTCTACAAGACCGATGCGGGCACATATCGATTGCCTGAGTCAGAAGAGGAAGAACGCATAAAGACGGATGCGCGAGCATCCGGCACAAGCCGCCGTATTAAGCACTACATCGCACACCTGCAGCAGGGGACGCCGATATTAGATAGGGATAGGCCAAGTGACGCCACGCTCGCAGAATGGATTCGTCACTGCAAGCGCTCCGGCCTCTACGAACAGGGCAAGCTCCTCTACGAAAGAGGCGGATTGAACCTCGACAACTTGTCTGAAGAAACCCTGGTGGATGTCGAAGAAGACTATCAGGTCTGCGCTCGCATGCTGGCGCGAAACGGCGGAAAAGCGAAGAAGGTGAAGAAGTAGGGGCTGCGGGAAGCACTAGCAAGTTTCACTCATTCAGTCTATTTCACTAGCCAGTGAAAGTGCCTATGATAGTGAAAGTTGTTGCCATAACCGCATTATAGTGCTATACTTTCACTGTAATGCGGTGTTTCACTGCATGATGAAAGTGGTGAATAGAATGAAATCTGAACAAGTATCCTGTGTGGAAGCCGAAGACGTGCTGCGGTCTCGTCTTGAAGAGGTGCCGTTTATCCAAATCCGGCAGCTTGGCCTTGCCGCACCCGCGGACTGTGGACTCGACATACGCGCCGACGTGCTAGTGGGCAACAGGCCGATAGCAGTATTCGCCGAGATAAAGAGCGACGGAACTCCGCGTGCCGTCAGGGAAACGGCGGCACGGATATCCGGCTACCTGGAACGCATCCCTCTGAAATCTTATGGAGTTCTCATCGCCCCATACATATCTGAAGATGCTGGCGCGATATTGGATGAGCAGGGAGTCGGATACATCGACCTTGCCGGCAACTGCCGGCTCTGCTTCGAGCAGGTCTACGTGCGCGTGCATACCGGTGGGAAACCAAAGCTTGCTAAGCAGGCCCTGCGTTCAGTCTACACCCCCAAAGCCGCGCGCGTCCTGCGCCTGCTGCTTGGTGAGCCTGGAAAGGCGTGGAAGGTCCAGGAAATAGCTGAGCGCGCGGAGATCAGCTTGGGGCAGGCATGGAAGGTCAAAGACCAGCTTTGCGCTAGAGAGTGGCTCAAGGAACAGGGCAGAGGTCTTGTGCTGACGAAGCCCGAAGCGCTGCTAAAGGACTGGGCGGGGAACTACAAGCCCGCCAGGAAAGAAACTGTGTATGACTTCTACTCATTCCAGAAGCCAAGCGAAGTTGAGTATAGGCTAGCAGACGAATGCGGCGCGCGGAACATCCCCTATGCACTGGCAGAGTTTTCGGGCGGGGCGCGTTATGCGCCGGTGGTCCGTTATACGCGCGCAAGTGCCTATGTAGGCGGCGGCATCGATGAGTTGGCCGAAGCACTTGAGCTCAAGAGAGTGCCCTCTGGAGCAAACGTCAGGCTTATCCTCGCAAAGGACAGCGGCGTATTCTTGGATGCCCGGGAGAAGGACGGCGTTAAGATAGTGTCGCCCGTGCAGGCATATTTGGATTTGCTGAGCGTGCCAAGCCGGGGAGAAGAAGCGGCCGACGGGATATTAAAAAAGGAGATTGAACAAAAATGGCGGTAACTCGCGCAGACTACTCAGGCGATCAAGTTGAGGCTGCGAAATCAGTGATGCTGGAGCTGACCCGCCTGCTCGGTGAATACAGGGATGACATAGTGGTCATCGGTGGATGGGTCCCTGAGCTCCTGTTTACGGGTCACGTCGGCAGCATCGACGTGGACTTGGCCTTGAACCATCTGAAACTCCAGAAAGCTGGCTACGCCACAATTGAGAAGCTGCTCCTATCCCGTGGATACCGCAAGAGCAACGAACAACCCTACGTGTTCTATCGCACGGTGGTCGTGAACGACGAACCTATCGATGTTGAGGTCGACTTGCTCGCGGGCGAGTATGCAGGAACCGGCAAGAGCCGCCGGCACCAGAATATACAGGACATTAAAGCCAGAAAGGCGCGGGGTTGCGAGCTTGCTTTCGATATGACATCCGAAGTCACGGTCTCTGGCTGTCTTCCGGACGGCGGCAAGGATACGGTCACGGTCAGGGTGGCATCCATAGTTCCGTTCATCGTAATGAAGGGAATGGCTCTCTATGACCGCCTCAAGGAGAAAGACGCCTACGATATCTACTTCTGCCTAAAGAACTACCCCGGCGGTCGTGAAGCGCTTGTCGAGGAGTTCCGTCCGCATGCATCGCACGGCCTTGTGAAGGAAGCCCTGGGCAAGATCGCGGAGAAGTTTGCTTCGCTGGAACACGTGGGACCGATCCAAGTGGCGGACTTTATGTTGCTGGACAACGCAGAAGAGCGCGAGCGAGTTCAGCGGGATGCTTTTGAGCTCGCGGATTACCTGGTGAGAAAGCTGGTGGTGAAATGAACCTAAAGCTGAAAGAGGTCTTCCGAGGGAAGGTCGTAAACAAGGCGTATACCATCAACACGGGAGTGGATGAATTCCCGCGTTACGTCCTCGAGTACCTCATAGATAACTACTGCTCTGAGGATACGTTCTACGAGGACATGGAGAAAGTGGTGCGTCGCCTCAAGGAAACCTTCGTCTATGGTGCCGAAGCTGAGAAGATCAGGCACTACATCAGAGAGACCCGTCGGCATTCGCTAATCGCCAGTCTGGAAGTCCGGCTTGTTGAGACGGAAGACAAATACTGGGCCGCGATACCCGCTATCAACGAGAACTTCGTCAACATTCCGGAGAGCATAGTCAGCCAATATCCTATGCTGCTCTCTGGCGGTATGTGGGGAACGATCGACCTAACATACGACGAGACGGAGATCCACAACAAGAAGATACGCCCGTTCAAGATACTCAGCTTTACTCCGTTCCAGGTCAGCTTCATCAACCTCGACGAGTTCATCGAGAAGCGTTCGGAGTTCACGTCGGATGAGTGGATCGATATTCTGATCAACTCCTGCGGCATCGATCCCACTACAATGGACCGACGTCAAAAGATGCTTTACCTTTGCCGATGCGTGCCGCTGGTCGAGAACAACGTGAACATGGTCGAGCTTGCACCCCGCGAGACCGGCAAGACATATCTGTACCGCAACATCTCTTACTATGCGCGGGTTCTGTCGGGCGGCAAGGCGACGCCGTCTCAACTTTTCATCAATCTCAACACCGGGAAGATCGGCGAGGTGGGCACGCGAGACGTTGTTGTGTTCGACGAGATCGCCAACACGGATTTCACCGATCCCAAGTCCCTGGTGAGCATCATGCAGGGCTTCATGCAGGATGCCAAGTTCAGCCGTGGGAAGCGCGAACTACTGGCCTTCGCAAGCCTGGTTTTCGTTGGTAACCTCGATGTGCAGGGCAAGATGCCGCACGAGAAGTACTTCCACCTGTTCGAGCCGCTTCCGGACTTCCTCCAGGTGATCGCGTTCCTGGACAGAATTCACGCATACTTGCCCGGCTGGGAAATCCCGAAGCTGGGACCGAACAGTTATTCCAAGGACTACGGCTTCATAACAGATTACTTCTGCGAGATAATGCACGAGCTCCGTCGCATCGATCTGCTAGCCGGGGCACGCACAAGGTTCGAGATTATCGATTCTGCGAAGACGGATCAGGGTGTGTCGGGCAGAGACCAGCGCGGCATAATGAAAACCTCCTCAGCACTGCTCAAGCTTCTCTACCCTAACGGCAAGATGAGCGACGATGAGCTTGAGGAAGTGCTCGAACTCGCCTGCGAACTCCGGCAACGTGTTCGGGAACAGCTTCATCTGATGGCATCTGGGGAGTATGATCGCGTGAAGCTCGGCGTCAGGATGCAGCCATCAGGCAAAGAGATCGTGCCGACCATTCCGGATGCCGGACGCATGCAGAAAGTCACGCTTCCCGAAAAGCCGTCTGTGGGCGAGGTCATCGGACTTGCCGTTGAGGGTGAGCGCGGCTGTATACTCCACTTCGAAATGCAGGCAACAAAGGGCTCCGGCCGGATCGTTCCGCTCGGTTCCATTCAAAGAGTCATGCGCGAGAGCATTGAAGCCGCTGCTCAGTATATTAGGGCTAAGCATGCAAGCCTCGGGATCGACGCGGAATGGCGCAACAACTTCGATGTGGCCGTGCTCGCGACGTATATGGGAGTTCCAAAAGAAGGCCCGTCTGCTGGCATCACACTCGTCACGGGGATCGTTTCGGCACTCAGGGGCCAACCAGTTCGCAACGATCTGGCGATGACCGGCGAGATCACGATCATGGGGAAAGTGCTGCCAGTCGGCGGTATCCAGCAGAAGATCCGAGCCGCGTGCGACGCCGGAATCAAAGAGGTGCTGCTGCCCGCTGAGAATCTTGACGAGGCCAAAGGACTACCGTCGTATATCCTCGATGCCATCAAGCTGACCCCAGTAAAGAGCATTGAGGATGTGATTAAGTCGGCCCTGGTAACAGAGGAGACCGGAAGCGCAGCCCCGGCAGCTCCGCAGGAGGTGAAGTGATGTCCAACAATGTCTTCGTTGCCTTGCCAAGCTCTCGCATAGCCGGGCACGTCAAGGCCGCAAATCGCAGGGTGGTTTACGTAGCTCCGGGAATCGATAACGCTGTGGCTTCGGCAATGGTGGCTTTTTCGAAGAAGCCTGGTGCGGAGTTGCTGGAGGTCGTGGTGGACTGTAATGACGACGTCTGCAGGCTCGGCTACGGTGACATCAAAGCAGTTCATGACCTTGTAGACGCTGGTGTGGAGGTTCGCCAGAGTCCTGGCCTGCGGATTGGACTACTGATCTGCGACGATCAAGCGTGGTGCTTCTCGCCAATTGCGCTGTCTGTGGAAGACGAAGCACAGAGCGACGAAACGCCGAACGCCGTATCTGTGACGCCCCAGCAAGCGGAGCATTTCGTGTTCGCAGTCTGCCCAGAGCGTAAGGCGCAGCAGTCGCTGTTCGAGAGGCCAGAGGAGCAACACTAGCGCGGTGCGGCGGTCAGCCTCTGTCAAGGGAGAAGCCGCGGCAAGTGCGCATGAGAACGAGGTGTGAAGTTGCACGGATTGCTTAATGTCGTCGTAGCACTACTGATAATCCTTTTTGGATTCTCGCTGATACTAGGCGGGCGGCGAGGGGGAAGGAGGTTCTTCCGTCTACTAACGTCTCCACTGGGCTGTTTCGCTGGCACGGGACGATTTCTGATAGCGCTTGTGATAATCGCCGCCGGTTTGCTTTATGTCATCAAACCCGGCTTCTTCGTTCGAGAACCCAAGTGGTATCCAGGCATTATCCACGTCCACAGCACATTCTCCGACGGTAGCGACAACATCGCGCAACGCGCCGAGTCTGCCAAGCAAGCTGGAGCTTCGTTCATTATCATCACCGATCACTTGGACCAACTCGACTCTCGAGACAAACCCCCAGCGAAGGCAGGCAGAATTGCGAATCCCAAGGCAATAGACGTGGGGACCGACAACTATCTGAGCACGTTCAAAAATTTGGGAGTCGAGTCAATTGTGATGATCCCAGGAGTGGAGGTCTCCAATAGCTGGGGCAGTGACAGCGCACACACTCTTGCTCTGGGTTCTCTTGATGCTAGCGTCTGTCAATCGCTCAAGTCGACCGGTTCTCAGGCTGCCACCATCGACATAATCAACCAACACTCCATGTCCGTGGCGGCGCACCCCAACTGTACTTCTAAGTTGACCTTCCAGATCAGGGCCTGGGAAAAGGGTCGATTCCGCAGCGATACGAGCGATCCCAACGTATGCGCGAACGTCAAGGGTGTGGAGTTTTTCAACGACAAAGGGCCTGCCCAGACCCGCGCAACCCTTCGCTGGTATTTGTCTCTTGTGGGCAAGCATAGAGATGTGTTCGTAACTTCGGGTTGTGATAGTCACGGATGGAAAGAACCGGATGATCTGGAGCGGTGGGAGCGCAAGACATGGGTCTGGACCGACAATCCCACGGCTGAGGGATTCCTTGACGCACTCGCCAAAGGTCGAACCTATGCCAGTGCGCAGGGCTCATACATCACAGAGATGAACTACCGACCAGGCGGCGTGCAGTCGGTCACTAGCACCCCCACGTTTTCCATTAAGCTGGTCTTGCCCACCGGCATCGCAAATGCCATGCGTGGCTCATCTGCTGCTATGTATCGAGATGGCGTTGAAGTGCTTTCCTCAAAGCGCACGATGCGAAGCTTTGGTCGCACGATGGAGTACTCCTGGACCGACACTGAAGCATCGCCTGGTTTGCACTACTATTTGTTCTGGGTTAAGCCTTACATCGTTACGTCGCCAATTAAGATTAGTGTCGAAGTGAGCAAATTGCCATAGAATCGGAAGCCGTTTTTACGAAAGCTCGTTATCATCCGGCACGGCGATTACAATGCCGATGGCGCACTGACACAGGCAGCAAGAGTTCGTATGTTGCGCGCGGCGGAGTTCCTTTCCGATCGTGTTCAAGCGCCAGTAAGCATTGCCTGCTCTGTTCAGGCTCGGGCAAGGAATATGTCAGGGGTGATATGGAAGCCGTTCGTGCAATAGTGGAGCACGTCGCCCTAGAATCAGAGAATGTGGTGCTGGTCACATACTATGAGGTATGCAACTATTATCCCGATTTCTTTGAACGAGTATTTGGCGCTGGTTTTGGTTGTAGACGGATGAAACGTGGAGAAGCTCTCATTATCGATTCGGATAAGGGTGACTGCGAATTACTCGAAAGCGAATGTTTCGTGGTATCATGGAACGGTGTTACTGGAGACGGCTTCGAACGAATCAAGTGTTAGAATGTGGGATTCTTAGCGATACCTTTCAACTGAATCTATAGACCGTTTTCTTGGCAAGATTGGGGTCAGATGGCAAATTCGTGCTTATTCATGCGTCATTATTCATTGCAGTTAAGCAATCAAAGGAGGGCGATGTTTGAGTATATTTGCTGTAGGTGATATTCATGGACATCTTGATAAGCTCAAATCCCTCATCGGCAAGCTGCCGCTGGCATCTGACGACAAATTGGTGTTTCTCGGTGACTACATTGACCGAGGCCCCGACTCAAAAAGAGTGATCTCGTTTCTGCTCAAGCTGAAGGAGCAATATGATTGTGTGTTTATCTGCGGAAACCATGAGCACATGATGCGTGACTATGCAAAGGGATGCCTGACCTACGACTCGAACCTTTGGTTTGTGAATGGGGGAGTCGCAACGTTGAGGAGTTACGATCTAATCGGCGCTGAATCTGGCAATCTGAACCTACCGGATGACCACTGGGATCTTATCAGCAGTCTGAGGTACTATCATCGGGAGCCGGGATTTGTATTCGTGCACGGAGGACTTTCTTCGGAAAAGCCGGTAGAGAAAAACGTATGGCGCGATTTCCTGTGGCCTCGAACGGCTTTTACTCTTTCCCGTTACAAGCATCCTGAGGGAGTAGTCATATTCGGACACACACCGTTTGACGAGCCCCTAGTCGAAGATAACAAGATCGGCATCGATACTGGCTGTTGTGACGGAGGTCCACTGACAGCAGTGCGGCTGCCGGAGTTCGAGTTCTATAGCGCTCTGTAAGGAGGAACGATTTGGAGGACACATTTAGATCATTGATAGTAGAACTTGGTGAATGCCTTGGCGCCATCATCGGTGACATGTCCGGCAAAGGTTGGGGACGTATTCATTGCGCTGCCAAGTATGGCGATCTAATGCGATTGCAGTCGTGTCTTGACGCAGGTGATGAAGTAAACCGTAACACCGAAGATGACTGGACTCCGTTAGGAATTGCTATGCTAAACAGGCAGTTTCAAGTTGCAGAGATCCTGTTACAGAATGGTGCTGACGTTGAGCGAATGGATCCGGGAGGTTTTCGCCCAATGCACCGTGCTGTAATCTCGAGAATACAGGAGATGGTTCATACGCTGCTCAAGTTTGGCGCAGATATAGACTGCCAGTCGAGAACATTAAGGACACCACTACATACGGCTGCTCGATTTAACAACTCAAGTATGGTAAAACTGCTGCTCGAATGTGGTGCGAATCCCAATAGTAGTGATAATCTGGGCGCAACGCCACTTCACCTTGCTGCCGAAAGGGCGGGTGTTGCCGTTATACGGCTACTGCTGGAATCTGACTTGTCTGTCGAAACCAAAGACATTGCTGGCAAAACTCCTCTTCACTATGCAGCAATGGCAGACCGAGTTGGTAATGCCGAGTTGTTGCTTTCCAAGGGGGTATGCGCGCGATGCGAAGATAATAACTGTCAGACGCCGCTTCACACGGCAGCCATCTACGGTTCGCAGAAAACAGCTCTATTGCTTATCGAACAAGGGGCGTTGCCAGACGATGTTGATGGACGTGGGAACACGCCTCTCCATCTGGCGGCTAGTAAGGGAAAGCAGGAGATGATTGAGTTCCTTGCCTCGACCGGAGCGAACCTAAATGCGCAGAACTATGATGGCAATACAGCTCTTCATGTGGCAGTAGCCAGCAATCAATACAAAGCAGTAGAAAAGCTCGCCTTCGGTCGTGCAAATACGGATATCAGGAACAATGAGGGGCATACGCCTCTTGTGATAGCATGTATGAACCGCTACGAAATTACTGATCGGTATGGGGTCATGCAGCCTCTCCTCTATAATGGTGCAGACGAGTCTGTGAAGTTGCCATCGGGGGAACATGCGCTGCATCTAGCTTGCGATAGTCGTCTCTATGATGCCACAGCATGCCTCTTTAAACACGGAGCGGATCCGAACTGCAGAGATTCAAATGGATTTACGCCGCTCCATAGAATATGCGGCTTGTTTCCCGAGTCAGGCTTGGATCTGATCGAACTGCTGCTGGACAGTGGAGCCGATATTAACTCCCGTGATAGAAGAGGGAGGACTCCTCTTCACGTCATGTTTACAACAGAATCTTTGTGCTTGACCGGGATCGGCTCTCTTGAGTTCATTCTGAACCGTGGAGCCGACATGCATGCAACTGATTCCGAAGGAAAAACTCCGCTCGACTACGCTATTCAAATAATGGAATCAGCACTCAAATATAAACGCTTGAAGCCTGAATTTGCAAGGAGTGCGGAGGGCACCAAGTTGTGGTTTGGTGTAAAGTACCTGCCGAAAGCTGTGGATTTGTTACGCGATTGGAACAAGCGATGATGAGATTATGATTCTTAGCTGACGATGAACTGGGTCGATCTTTGCAGGGCGGACATTCGAGGACGAATGTGCTATCTTATTTGAAACAACAAATAGACCGTGGCAATAGGACACTTAATGAAACGCAACATAAAGATTAAAGCCCGAGTAGCAGATTATGGAAGAATGAAGTCATTGCTGAATGCTCTTGGAGTTAAAGAATGTCAATCCATGACTCAGCTTGACACATTCTTCCAATGTAAAGTCGGACGTTTGAAGCTGCGCATTCTACGTATCTCGTTACAACTGGCCCGAAGGGGTCGTGGTATTCGGTCACACGCCATTTGAGGAACCACTGGTCTTGCCTATTAGAATAGGAATAGACACCGGCTGCGCCTACGGCGGGCCGTTGACGGCGGAGAGACTGCCGGAGGTTGAGTTCTACCAAAGCCACAAATGATCTGACTAGGAGGTGCTACGTGAACGACAACGACAAAGTCCAGGATAACAGGTTGTCGCAACTCAGCAGGCGGATAAAGGCCAAAGACACAATGCCCTATGGCTCGCAACACTGCACCTACACAAAGCAGAAACTACAGCTTGCAATGGCCGCCATTGTCCTGAGAGACAAAGGGTACCCTGATGTTGCAGACTACATGGACGCGGAGATGAAGAGAATTCAGGACATGCCCGGTCTGGAATCCGACATGCTGGTCTACATCCGAGCGCTTGCTGATCAGATTGGGCTTTGTCTCGACGTCTGGAGCAACTGCGAGAAGCACAACGACTTGGCAGACGTGATTGTGCATTTGGCGTTTGGCTGTAGCAATCCGAATGGTACCGCTTGACGCGCGAGGAGGATCGCTCTTGAATGAATATCCGACAGTCCAAGAAGTCCGGGAGGCACTGCGGGTACAAACCGAGGATTACCGCAGGCGGATGCTAGACCTGCGTCGGCAGTTACGAGACGAGGGGAAAGACGCAATTGACCCGGGCCATTCGGCCGGAGCGGACAGCATCAAGTTCAACATCGCGTGCATTGAACAACTGCTGTCGACGCTGCCAAGCGAGAAGTCCGTGCAACGCGTAGTTGTGTGCGGCGACCCCGAAACAGGGGAGAATACCGCCTTCGCTGTCGTGACTGGGGGTCGCGGTGGAGTCAGTGTCCAAGTTGGGAATATCAATGTGCAGACTCTGTCCTGCGATGCGCCCGCAGTTGCCAGCCTACTGGACTGCTGCCCCGGGGACGATACTCCGCTGGGGTGCATCGTCGCTGTGGATCGCGATGAGCATAGGCGGGATATACTGAGTTGAAAAGGTGTCCGCTATGAATCGAAATATCGAGATAAAGGCCAGGCTTACCAACATCCGAAAGACGAAAAAATCCCTCGACAATATCACCGGCAATCCTGGGATCACATTCGAGCAGCATGACACCTTTTTCGATGTCAAGACTGGCCGACTGAAGCTCCGGGTTGACTCGCAAGGTCACGGCGAGCTTATCTACTATGAGCGCCCGGACGATGCTGGCCCGACCCTCTCCCGATACACGGTTTGCCCCGTGAACGAACCGGAAGCCGTTCGCGAAGTGCTATCTGCCGCCCTGGGGGTTGTGGGCCAAGTACATAAGACCAGAACGCTGTATCTGCTGGGTCAGACGCGCGTGCATCTCGACCGCGTAGATGATCTTGGCGATTTCATCGAGATTGAGGTAGTAATGGAGCCTGATCAAACGGAAAGCAAGGCCCGAGAGATCATGTCTGGTCTGACCGACTTGCTTGGTATAAATAACGATGATCTGATCAACTGCGCGTATGTCGACTTGGTCAAAGCATCCGCGCAGCCCCCATGTTCCTGAAAGAGTGTTTCCTGGAAAAGCGAGAATGGTCTTTTGCTTTCGCTATTTAGTTGTTTCGCGCCACGCCGGGGTCGCTCAGCGGTGATTACGCTTACCGCAAGCGGGGGTCGGGTTTTCACCTCTCAGTCCCCATCCGAGGTCCCGCTGTTTTTCGCATCCGTCGGGCAGATGCGGGCAGTTTCGCGCCTGTGACAGCCAGAGGCTGTCTTTCACAGGACATGTCCTACCCAGGACCGACCTCACACAGAGGTCTTTGAGTTTCAGCATATATAGAAGTAACCATTCTCATGTGCCAGGAAATTGGTAAGAAGACCGAGTGTGAGCCATCGGTACTACTTGGGTTTCTTGGATGCCTCCTTGATACCGGGGTTTTCTTTCTTCTCGGTAACCCAGCGATTGCCTCCGCAGCTCTCGCACTTGTTGTTGCTGGCAAGGTTCAACTTGCCGCACTTGCAGAACCAGGTGTTTGCCATCGTCACACCTCCTCTCGGTATTGCCCGAATACGTGCTCAGTCTGACGTTTGTGATTGCCGTCAGCAGCGTGGCCCGGTCAGATCACAGAGCCACGCCGCTGATCTCATCCACCAAGTCAAAGCCGGAACTTGTCGTTGCTACGTACCTCAGTATCCCCTCGCTCCAGCCGGAGATGTAAGTCACCTTCGTCTCGCGTTGTGGGGTGACGAAATGCCCGTAGGCGGCGAGGTTCACGAAGTATAGTTCGACATCGGGGTTTACTTTCCTTTTGTAGCGAGCGATCCACGACCTGAATGTCCTGAGAGTCCTGCGGGAACCATGATTCGCCATAGAGTTCCATATCACTCAAGATGATTATACGTCCAACCGAGTCTCGATGTTTCACCAGATCCTCTATCACCTTGTAGCCGTAGGTCGCATGACCAATGTCGGTTTTCTTGACGCGCTCGGCGTTTGACAGGATGCCTTGGCTCGGATCGAGCGAGAACCTGGCGATAGCTGCCCCACGAATTGACCGAAGGCAAGCTCTTCTGCTACAATGAGCCACCCTGAAATACGTTTGTCCGCACCATAAGCCGGGCTTGATGTGAACAGTACTAGTTGTTCTGTGTTGCAGCAGGGACATTGATTAGCAATCGAGGTCAATAAATATGACCGGGGCCATGTATCTGCGGATAGGTCACGTTGCGAGCGGTATCACAGTGCTGGGACCGGGTTCTCGTACAGTCGTCTGGGTCCAGGGGTGCCCATTCACTTGCTCTGGATGCATATCGCCTGAGATGCGCGACCCGTCAGGCGGTACGGAAGTGGCCGCTGACGATCTTGTGAGCCTGATTGCTGAAGAGGGTTCACCGGATGGCGTCACGTTTTCAGGCGGCGAGCCAATGGAGCAAGCTGGCGATCTTCTGGATGTTATCCAGAAAGCTCGCGCTGTGAGGGACATTGGCGTCGTCTGCTACACAGGCTATCAACTGGAATACCTGCAGCAGCACGGCAATACTCATCAGAAGAAACTGCTGGCAGAGATCGATCTGTTAATCGATGGACTCTATGTAGTCGAGTTACATGCGGACTTACTGTGGAGAGGATCATCCAATCAACGCTTGCTGGCGCTGACAGATCGATATCGCTCGCTAATCGAGTCTTTGAACTCGGATACAGATCGATCAGCCGGGCTGGAGTTCCACGTGGACGGCAGTGGAACCCCGATGTTCAGCGGAGTCCCGTCGAAACCGGGCTTCAGAGTCGGCTTTGAGAACGCCATGCTAGAGCGTGGGATCAAGCTGAGGAGAAGGAATAGGCCATGAGATCCGATGTGTGGACAGCTTACGAAGGTCAGATAGTTGAAGGCAAATACCACCTGCGTACGTTACTAGGTACCGGGGGCTACGGTGCTGTATACATGGCCGATGAGGTGGTTGCTGACCGGCTGATGGGGCGGGGTGCCCTCAAGCTGATCCGCGCTGATCAGGCAGATATCGACAAGCAACTACGAGAACTGCAGGCCACTGCCTCGCTTAAGCACGAGAGCATCCTCAGCCACTTCGTGCGTGGTACTTGCACGTTGGGTGGTCGCGACTTCCTTTACATCGTGATGGAACTGGCGGAAGAGACGCTTGCTCAGCGACTACAGCCTGGATTACCCATATGAAATGGAGGAAAGCAGCCATCATGTGTCTAATATATTAGTATAGTGAGCGTGAATCCGCGGCCTGGGTGGGTTCGACTATGGGGATGTAGGAGACACCTGATGGGTGAAGATATAAACGATGGTTTGAGACTGGATTTCGACCCTCGAATCTGGGTGCAGTTTGTGGGCAACAAGATCACATCCGATGCGGGACTTCTGGCATACCGTGAGTTGGATGAGAGACTGGGGCTGACTTCTATGGCAGCCGAATACCTCACGGACACCAGAACAGGGAAGAACATCGGGCATCATCTGGTTCCCTTTTTCAGGCAGTCGATATACAGTAGGCTTGCGGGATATCCTGACATCAACGACGCAGACCAGCTTGCTCGTGAGCCGGCGATGAGGACGGTTGAAGGCCGGAATGCAGTGAGCAAGAAAGCTGTGCCGAAAAGCTCGATGGGACGCTTTGAGACCAAGATTCTGACGCATAACATAAACCGAGACGCACTTGAGAGAATCAACGCTTTGTGGTTGACTACTGCATTGGGAAACACTCGGAAAAAGAGAATTATTCTGGACATGGACAGCTCGGAGAGCAAGGTGCACGGAAATCAGGAGGGAGCCAAGTATAATGGCCACTTCGAGTGCGTATGCTTTCATCCGATATTCTGTTTCAATCAGTATGGAGATTGCGAAGGGTACATGCTCCGTGAAGGCAATGTTTCTTCAGCGGACAGATGGCTGGAACTTCTTGCGCCGATCGTTGCGCGACATCGTGGTTCGGGACTGCGGATGCTGTTTCGTGGTGATGCGGGGTTTGCCAGGCCAGAGATATATGAGTATCTTGAACTGGAGGGATATGAGTATGCCATACGGCTCCCCGCAAACCAGGTGCTTCATAGAGAGATAGACCCACTGCTTAGCCAACGTGAAACCCCAGAGTCTGGAAGACCTGTAGTAGTATACCACGACTTCCAGTATCAGGCTGGAACCTGGAATAAGCCACGGCGTGTAGTAGCGAAGATAGAGTGGCATGCGGGAGAGCTTTTTCCAAGGGTGGGATTCATCGTCACGAACCGCACAGACACACCAAAGGGGATAGTTCACTTTTACAATGGGAGAGGTACCTGCGAGCAGTGGATAAAGGAAGG
>JAPLCU010000119.1 GCA_026392045.1 Armatimonadota bacterium | reverse complement strand
GCAAGTTCAACATTATCACCATCTGCATCGCTGTACTTTATTCCAACTCGATGGTGACCTGCCGGAAATATTGTGACGGTGTTTTCACTCGCGTCTTTAGCAGTCCAAGTGACTTCTCCCTCAGCTGTCAGCTTTTGAGTCTGTGCGCCAAGATCAATATCACTGGTAATCTGACTATCATTTATGTCTACCGAGCTGTGAAGTATTTCTTCGTAATATTTGTCTCCAAACTTGAATCTGCCCTCAGCATCATTATCATACTCCTGATATAAAGCAATAGCTTTGGCATGAAACTCATTGTAAGTTCTCTGCCAGCGGTATGTAACGCTATCACTATAGACGGGTTCAATAGCGTTCTGGTATGGCGAAGTCTCTGGATTTGTAGTTGTCGATGTCATAACCTTCGTTAAGTAGAAATGAGGGGTCTCGGTAACACAAGTAGTGCAAGCTGCGCTATAGGTGATGTTTCGTTCAGTATTTGAGTAGAAGTCGCCAACTCTTTGGCTAAACATCCACACTGGTGGTCGAGTCCTCATTGCATATGCGCATTCTGCTGCTAGCCATATCTGATATCCTGCATGATCACGGTCTGTTTTCGTATACTCAACAATTAGATTCGATAAAAATGAGTCTTCACCACTGGGAACCGTTATAACAGTGCTCGATGGAACCGGAGTCAGATCAGGAGCATATGCAGAATAGCAGAGTGATGTGAGTGGAGTGTGCTCCAATTCATCATAAATCCCTGTGTATCGACCGGTATTGATGTTAGTAGAGTAGGTAACCTTCTTATCTGCCTTATTCACTGAAACTGGTCTTAGACAAATGGGATATCCACTAAAAGGATTAAACAGAACGTCCGTGCTAAAAAGAGTTTCAGTATTGGCGTCCTCCCAGTGTATGTACCACGATACTGGGTAAACACCAGGGAGAACGTCTCCCATATCTGATTTATGCAGAGTTCGAGTGTACGCGTTTTGATCAGACAGAGATTCAGTAAACGACAGGCCGCCCACATTCACGCATATGTAGCAATCTTGACATTCTTCAGGTATGAGAAGACCACCAGTAATTGAAACTGAGATTGTCTGCGACCAGCCATCCTCTCCAGCGTAGACGATCAAGCTGGGACTCATAAGACCCACTGAGCTTGTGTGCGCAAAGACTAAATTTGCGCCGATAGCAAGCATTAGTATAGCAAGAGCCAAGACTACATATGCTTTAGGTTGTATTATTGCGTATTTCTTCATTGAGTTCTCCTAATAATTGCTGTAGCTCACTAGCGACGAAAAGAAAGTGAGCTCATCACAGATGATAGAGCTGGGCAATCCAGCGTCCAGTTCGTTCCATTCGTCCGCGCCAATATCCACGACTCCTTCGGCTGGCAGTATTCTTGGCTGTCCATCAATATCCGTATCGCCAAACTGAATGACAGTATTATCGCCCTCGTTCAGACAGGGCGAGCCAGTTTGAATATGAAAACCAACGAGCAAAGGATCGGAAAGAATATCCTGAGAAGGATTAGTTGTCCATCCCGAGTAAGGCGTGTCGCCAGAGATGCAGTTGGTGTGAATATTGGGGTTGCTCAAGCCGGAGATCGCAAGCTGCCCACTGGAGTTGGCAGACACGATGTTATTAACGATGATCGGAGAACACGAGTCGCAGAAAACACCTCCTCCGTAACTTGGAGAATTATTATAGGCTATGGTGTTGTTGGTTATCTCCGGTGCCAGAGTGGACAGATAGTCCATACAATAGATGCCACCTCCATTATAATAGGTAGCCGTATTGTGCGCGATGACGTTGCCTGAGAGGCGTCCTGAAGCGTCAGTGGCATAAACACCGCCTCCTGCGCTCGCGCTGTTGCTGTCGATAATGTTGTTCTTGACGGTTGCGGATGTTGTCGAATCCAGATAGATGCCGCCGCCACTGGAAGCTTGGTTGCCTGAAATGGTATTACCACACAAAGAAGGGGAGCCTCCATAACAGGCGATTCCGCCGCCATAGGTATAGGAAGTATCTCCATTGCTGGTTATCAGATTGTGAGAAATGACCGGAGAAGCGTTGTCGCAGAAGATGCCGCCGCCATATGGGCCATACCATTCATCGGTGTAGTGTCCCAGACCGCCACGAATTGTGAAGCCATCGAGAACCGTTGAACTGGTCGCGACTGAGCCGATGTAGACGACACTGTCTGTGCCGTCGCCCTGGATCACAGTTTCATTGGCGAGTCGGGAGCGGTTGGTCTGACGAGTGCACTCTGTTCCGGCGAACGAGCCATATAGCCTGACGCCGGAGGATAAGGTGATATTCTCCTCATAGGTGCCTGCCGCGACCCATATTTCATCGCCACTCGCCGCCGCATTGATGGCCTGTTGAATTGAATGATAGGCCGTCTGCCAGGTCTTGCCGTCAAAGCTGGGGCCGTCGGAGTCGAACTTCACTTTAATCACTCCACCTTGGCTGGCCTCGGATACGCGAACTACCGGCACAGGCAGGCCTTGACCTCCGGTCGGCTGATCTAGCTCGACACCGAGCACTCCCGTCACATCGGCAATTTGAATGTTTCCGACCTGCGTAATATGGATAGATGGGCTTGACGGTCCTCTTACAACACGAATACCCGTTCTTATTTCATTACCCCATCGACTTTTCAGGGCTGATCCATCGTCGATGTAGTAGACTAATCCGTCTTCGCTTTGCCAAGTAACTCGTCCCCATACTCGCACACGAGTTCCCACGAGACTCAGGTTATTGCCTTTGACAGGGGTAGTTAAAGTGCAATCTCCATACAAACCACCCTGATTGCCATAATCTTTGCTGATGGTGTTTCGCTGTGTTACTCCAGCAGGACCCATAAAGAGCTTATAGCCGGACGGGGTAACAGTTGTAGCCTGAATATAACACTCAGCAACCGTGCTGCTGCTCGCTACAACGGTGCCTACGACATGAACAATATCACCAAGGACAACCGCAGACGATTGCGTGGGGACTACCTTGATTCCGTTGCCACCAGTGACAGGTTCCTGAATATAAAACGAGGATACAACCTGAGTTTCCGGCTGATAGAAGACTGCTGTCACAACCTTGCCCGACAAGTCCACACTGCCGCCATCGATCTGAGGCGAATTGCTGCTCAGTGCAACAGCATTTGCATTCAGATCGCGCAATTTTGCTTCAGCGACGCTACCCCTTGTGGCCTCTATTGGTTGGGAGAGTGGATTAGGATAAGACGGCGGCGGAATACTGCCGTTCGCAGGCGCGGTCACCACAATGTTCGATTTATGCACCCAAGGGTAAGGTCCGTTAGGCCCTTTCAATATTGGTGGAATTGCTCTGCCACTCGCATCGGTGTATAGGCTGATTTGGTCCGCGATGATTATGCGTTGTCCCAAAATTGACGCCATAGTTCCGCTAACATCAACCGTATAAGCTTTGTCGATAGCGACATTTGCATAGACCGGTATCACTGGCGAGTCAATCCAAGGATCACGCACGAAAATGTATGGCGCAATCACATACCACACCATTACCTCATCAAGCGTGACATGCTCACCATCTTGAAGTGTGAGAGCGTTTCTCGTGGTTCCCGGCCCAGACATCCGGTCCGGGGTGGACGCCCAGATGCCAGATGCCAGGGACATTATCACTATTGTGGACAGAATTATAGTCCAGATTACTGCTTTGTATCGGCGCATAACCAATGTTTCTCCATGCCTACATTTGATTGCACACAGCCCTCTGGGACTCGTACTATTGGGGACTGCATGCTTACTTGATAGAATAATAGACTCTGCATGGAAAGAATGCAATGTTATTTTGCGTATATTTTTGGCTGTTACACGAGCATTTCCACATCTTTCAAACACGGCTGTCAACATGTTGCGATTGCTGTTCATTCTGTCAACTATCAAACTGCAAGTCTGACGATATCAATAATATTGTTAGCCTTTATGCCATATTTAGCTGTAGCACATATCTCCGATTGAGGGAAGTGTTTTTCAGCATTCGCGGCTTATATGCTTCGGGACTGTTTTTCGTCCCGGACGATGGAACGAAGGGGTACAAGTTCCAGGCGGTCATCACGGCCCCTGTACCGGAGCCCTCCTCCCTCCTGGCCCTCGCCGGAGGTTTGGCTGGGGTTGGGTTTGCGATTAGGCGGCGCGGTTCTTCTTGCGGTCTTCGGTGATGTATTTGATGAAGAATTCAACCAGGTCGGGGTCGAATTGGCTGCCGGAGCCTCGGCGGAGTTCGTCGAAGGCGTCGGCAGTATTCAAGGCTTGGCGATAGGAGCGGGAGCTGGTCATGGCGTCGAAGGCGTCGGCTATGGTTATTATTCGAGCCAGCAGCGGGATGTTTTTACCGGAAAGCCCGCTGGGGTAGCCTTTGCCATCGTAGCGCTCGTGGTGGTGTTTTATCCCTGGCGCTATGGCGGTCATCTCCTGAATTCGCTCGACAATCCGCGCACCGAGGTTTGCGTGTTTTTCTATCTTTTTCCACTCATCTCTTTTGAGCGGAGTCTTCTTTTCCAGTATTTCTTCGGGGGTGGCTATTCTGCCCAGGTCGTGCAATAGGGCGGCGCAGCGCAGGTTGCTTAGCTCTTCGGCGGAAAGCCCAATTCTCGCGCCCAAAGCCACAGCCAGATTCATGACCGAAATAGAATGGCCCTTTGTGTGAACAGCGGTGGCGTCGGCAACTGCCGCGAGGGCTTCAATGGCGTCCAGATCATCGTCGTGAACCACAGTCCTCTTTACAGTTGTGCTGGTGTTGGGGATAATGTTGTGGTCACTTTCAAAGCAGTGCGAACGGTTCTTGCCGCGCAGCTTGGCAATATACAGGGCGGTGTCAGCATTTACAATCAGCTCGTGCTTAGATTCTCCGTGTTCGGGGTAGCTGGCTATGCCTGCGCTTACCGTAATGGTCTTATTTTTACCAAACTCGACCGCGCTTTTTTTGCTGGTGGCTATGCGAATTCGCTCGGAAACTTCCAACGCGTCCTTTGCATCAGACTCAGGGAGAATTATCACAAACTCCTCGCCGCCGTAGCGCGCTATCAGGTCTACATTGCGAATGTTTGCGCTGCAGAGGCTCGCGAACCATTTCAGCAGATTGTCGCCTTCCTGGTGGCCCCAGGTGTCGTTGTATTTCTTGAAGTTGTCCAGGTCGAACATTATAATACAAACATTTCGCTTGTAGCGCGAGGCCCGTTCGACTTCTGCAACCAGAGTTTCCTGGAAGTAGCGGTGGTTAAAAACATCAGTCACGCCATCTGTGTTGGCTCTAATTTCAGCGCTTCGGCGGTAGGCTACCTGCTCGTCGAACAGATACCCGATAATTCCCGCAATGCAAATGCACACTATCTGCCAGAGGAAGAATGTGGCCATGTGGTTCTGGAATGAATTGGTCAGGTTCTTAAGAAGGTCTCTGTAGAATGCCGAGTCGCCCGAGCTTGCCAGTTCTATTCCAAACGCCCATACCCCCAAAATATAAGAGGCACACGCAAACAGGAACCCGCACAGGTAGAACATTAGGCGATAATGCAAGCCCAAACCATATTTCTTGTTCATCATCTTATCCTCAGCCGAAGTAGCATCACTATTGATTATCGGGTAAAGAGCCCTCCATCTTGAGTGTTTTATGGCTCCGCAATCGGTGGCAATGCCTTGTTTTCGGCGGGTAAGCTGGTTTATTATCGGGCTAAGTCCTTTCGAGTCATTGGCCCGGGGTTGTCCCGGGCTCAGCATGCGCATTTTACGCAAATTGGGGGCTTTCTAAACGTATGACTGCTAAATCGGCCGAGGATCTGATGGTCTGATGGTTCGATGGTCTGATGGTCTGATGGCAGGGAAGGGAGCGCATAGTTTTGAGTGTTGAGTTCTGAGTTCTGAGTTACCTGTGGGTCGCAAATACTCCATCTGAGCACAAAACACACGGTACGTGCTTAGTTGTTTCGGGAAACCCTTTTCCCGAAACCCCCGGCTACACAGATAAACGCCAAAATCCCAGCCTCATCCCACTCATTCCCTTCAGCGCCTCAGTGGTTCAGGAGCTCAAAATCCTGCCGTCCACAACCTGTGAGCAAGATTTAATCAAAATATACCGGAAATTAGGCCAAATAATGGCATTCTCGCCGTCTTGACGGATCATCTCACGCTACTTAGGCAGCTTGAACTCCACAGAAACCGGCTCAGAGAGGTTCCCCAAAGAATCTACCGCCGCAACGCGATAAGTGTATGTCCTGCCCTTGATCACACTGAAGTCCGTAAATGTCTTCGGTTTGATGGTATCCGATATCTGCACGAACTCGGTGTTTTTGGCAACGCCTTTCAGGACAGCGTAGCCCACAATCTCTCCCGCTGGAGCAGTCCATGAGAGGACAATGCCGCTGCCGGAAGTTGCTGCTTTCAGGCCGCTAACCGGCGGCACTGTGACCTTCCACGGGCTGGCCGTTTCGGGCTTGCTTGCCGTTGATTTCCAAGCGTCTGCATCCACAGCTATGATAGTATAGGAATAGAGCTGGTAGGGAACCAGGTTCTTCATATCGTTGTATCGCACGTAGCCGCTTTTGTCTATGGCATCCGGGCTGATCTCTCCGACCACCTCATAATCCGGCTTGGCAAGCGCCAAGCGAAGGTTCTTTGCGAACTCCGCGTTTGCCATTGGCAGAACCGAGCGTACTTTCATTCCGCGGTCCATCGCCTTAGACGCAACTGATGGCGAAACCATTGCACTCATTGGAGTTATCTTCATGTCCGATCTGAATGTCAGCGGCTCAGACGCCTTTGCCGCAGCCGAAGGGGCAGGTGCGCTCGACACTATCGCTGGCACTCGAGCATTTATCGTAACCAGCGGCATAAACAGCGATATATCAATCGGCTTGCGATAGAGAAGATACTTGGCGCACTCCTCTTTGTTCTCAAGCGGCTTGAGTGAGACAGTCACGCCGCCATCTAAGTTGGCATACGTTGAGACTATTTCAGGGGTCGGTGGAGGCACTGTTGCGGCCACTCTCACCTGAATTGCAGCAGATTTGCCTTCAATACCCCATCTATTGATGGGCACCACGCGATAGTTGTAATACATCGGTCGTGACTTGGGAAGGCAGTCATAATAGGTCGGTGACTTGGTCTCTCCCAGGAATTGGTAGCTATCATCCATGACAGCAGAGAGGTCGACTTTCTTGATGAACTCAAGGGAAACTCCATTGTTCTTTACAGCGGGAATATTGGTCTGCTTGCCTGAGGGTGTTATCTTGACATCGGCAGGTTTCGCAGCCATATACGCAACACTCGCAAGAGATCTGGCTTCGGCGGCTGCCCCGATTAAATCGGGGCTCGTGGCTATTGCAGGCGCTGGCTTGGGGCCGTTTATGCTTGCGAATGATTTAGTAAAGTCAGAGTTGGAAACAAGCTTATCAAGGCCTGAAATTACTCTATATCCGGTGCCAGATGCCCGATAGACCTTATATCGAACTGGAGCCTTCATAGGACTTGGTTCCCAGGTTAGAACTATTTTGCCGCCAAGGTCGCTGTTGTCGATCGTTGCCTTGATGAGGTCAGAGGGCATTTTGACCGCAGCGCTTCGACCAATGGGCTGGGCGCCAACTGCTTTTTTAACCCCCGAGCCGACCGGAGCAACTGTTTTATCGATAGTGAGCGGCTGACCGGCAGGGGCTTTCTGTGCAGACGCCGGTTTGGCAGTCAGAATACTTGGATCGAAGCTGAGGTTCTTGACCTTAGCAATCGGCACAGCAGACCGGGATGAAACATTCGCCCAACGCGCGTCGAAGTTGAACGCAGGAGTCTGGCTCACCAATGCAACGTGCTTCCCGGCGAAATTAGCAACTTTCGCAGGAAGATCAAGGTCTGGCACACCAACAGTCTGCGCAGGGCTGGGCGCACTTTCAATCATGTTTTTCTTGTAGACTGCCACAACAGTATAAAGATAGTAAGCATCCTTCTGGCAAGTCTTATCTATGAAGCTCAGATTGCTGCCCTTTTTCATCATTGCGAGCTTTGTTGAATACTGCTTGCCAAGTGTGGGAGGCGGTATGTAAGACGGCTGCACTGGTTCGTCGTTGAGCTTCGTCCAGACCTTTGAGCCTTCCTGATCGCAGCGATAGACGTTATACATCGCCGCCTTGTCGGTTACGGGTATTGGAACCATTACCATTGGGCCATTTGCTGTCGATGCCTTGGGCACCGGTTGCCAGTAGAGGTAGACCTGCCCGTTGTTCACAGCGCAGGTAACCTGATTGACCGACAAAGGCGTCTCCCAGTCTGCCATGCTAAAGTCTAACTTGGCAGGAGCAGTCTGCCGTCCGAATGCGTCCACACCCACAAGTTCGTATAGGATATTGCCAACCGGCACGTCTTTGTCGGTGAAGTAGTAGAGCGGATCAGTGAAATTGCCCTTTCCATCTTCAACGGGACCAACCATAAGAGGCTGAGCATTGAGCAACTGCTTCTTTCCGCTTTGAGTCCTGTATATACTGTATGATATCACCCGAGCGCTGGTTTTTGAATCGTCCAATTTCCAGCGAAGAACCACACTTTTCACATTCAACTGGCATGCCGATAGATCAGCGGGTTTGCCCGGAAGAGGGTCAGCGCCGACTGTGATAGTGCACACCCCAGAAGTTGCAGCATCACTGCTGCCCGTGACCCGTCGGAGTTGGTAATCATAGGTCTGCCCTTCCGTGACTGCACTGTCCACATAACCAAGGCCAAGAGCATCGCATACGGGCTTGTTGACCAATGCGCCCATAAGAAGCGCGCGTCTGGCCTCTACCGTGACCTGCACAGGAGATTTTACGACCGGCGCAAGCTTCTGCGTGGCGGTCCTGGCGCCTGGCGTAGTTCTGAGGCTTTTTACCGTAGGAGCGCTGGAGGCGCCAGGCTCGACAGCCTTCAGATTGAACGGCATTGTTCTTTGCATCTTGAACTTTAGGTAGTAGTTGTTCAGCTTGGGGAATGAATCGGGCTTTACGATAGTGAAATCCGGCCTCGTCTTCACTATGATCGGCGTGAACTCTTTAACCCTGAGCAGCTTCAACTCATCAAACACAGGCTGGGATGTCTCGATGTTTATTGGAGCAGGCGCAAAAGCCCGCATCATGTCGGCTGGTATCTGCACATTAGAATGAGCCTGTTTCTGCAGCGCCGATATGTTTACTGTCTTGGCAATCCCATTTACTGTCGGCAAACTGATCGACGCAGCATTTGGGTTCTCTTTAATAGGCCCGGCTATCTTCTTGAATTCCGACTCCCCCGGCCCCTTGCGATAAAGGTTGTAGCCCTGATCCGGCAGCCATTCGTTATCTATAACCCACTTAAGGATCACCGATTTGGGCCCACTGTCTGATGTTGCGCAGATCATGCTCACGGAAACGGTCTTGAGCTGCGCGAGCTTGGCGCTGTAGTCAACCATGGTTCCCTTTGGCACCGGTGCGACGACATTCGGGGTTGTTCTGATCGGTTTTATTGCAGCGCCGGATGTGTTGCCGGGTTGGTTTGTGCTTGGCGTGGAGCTGCCGCCAGGTGCAACAGTGCCCACAGGAGGCGGCACGCGCTTTATATTGGGCACAGTCCGAATCTGAGCCGAACACATACTGCTTATGAACACTACGGCAGAGAACACCGCCAATATTCGTTTGCTATTTCCTTGGAGCATAGTCATCATCCTCCGCATTTTTGATTTTATCATTTGTTTATACCTGATACATTACTCTTGATGATTACAATGTGAGCATGCTGAGCTCCGTCGAAGCACGCGGCGGGAACAATATATTTGATTAAACTTGTCCGCACCCTTCGACGGAGCTCAGGATGCTGGTTTGTACGTGTATTCTCACCAAGAGTGAGCATTCACTTATCTTCCTAAACCATTAGCGCTTATGGCAGCGTTCCGCTCATGCCAGCGCTTGCACTGATATCAGGAAGCGGCCACGGCATTCCGATTGTGGCAGTAAATGTGCCGTTGAACCACAGGTAGTCTCTGAAGAGCTTTCCTTCAAGAGAAGCAGAGGCTCCTATAGAGGCGACCCAGAAATCGACCTCACCGGAAGCCCAAATGCCGCCCCAAAGGTATGGATCTGCGGGTCCTGCCAATATATTGTAGCCAAAGTCAGCTTCAATGGAGCCGGAGAAAACGATGTAATTGAAACCAGTACCCGCACGAACATTGATTGATCCCGGAGTTGCCAGCAGGCCAAATCTGGTATTGAGCACACCGCCCAAAACGGAAGCTGAAACGGCCTGGTCAGGATATGGCCACCCGATAGCCAAGTGAACATCATCCGGCTTGGCAAGGAACTCCAGCCCTCCACTTACTTCGATGATATTAATCGACTTGCTCGGGAGCACCAGGTTCAGCTCAGCTCCTACCCTGAACATAGGTATTGACGGGTCCATGAACATATCCGCCTCAAGCGGCGCGGTACCCTGGCGGTCTTCTTGACTTGGTTTAGTCAGGAACCAGGCTTGAGCGTGCATATTGAAATAGAAATCTGGAAGGCCGATGGTCATTCGTCCAACCATATATAGCAGGCTGGGATCGGCCATGGTGGCAACATCGCACCCTGCCATAAATAGCCATTTTCCACTGTCTGGCTCAGCATTCAGATCAAATACTGAAGAGAAATCGCCTGTCTCACTTTTGGCCGACATATTGTGAGCGATTCCACCCTGGAAACCGTATAGTCCAAGAGGTGTAGTGCCCAGTTGAATGCCTACAGGGAGAGTTACGTTGCCAGCAACAGCCCAGCAGCTCCCGCTGCCTACATAGAGCTGAAACCCTCCGCCAAGAGAGGTCGAGCCCCCAGCAAATGTCAAATCCAGGTTGGCATCACCCATCAAGTATTTGCCACCGCCGAGCTGATCTCCCTGTTCCAAAATTGCCGTAATTTTGACAACATCCTGCACGTCAGCCTCTACCGAGATGCTCTTGATGGAAACCGTAGGCCCTTCAACCACCCTGAGATGTTCGAAACTGACCGTGCCTGAAATCGGTAAGTCGGAGTTCAGGCTGATCTCTCCGTTCATATCGACCATCCACTTGCTCTGGTCTTTCTTGAACGCCATCGAGGAGATATTGCAACGGAATACACCGAAATCCACGTCTGCAGGGTTATCAAGCGTCAGCCAGCCATCTGTCTTGAAGACGAACTGGCCTTTGTCGTCGATCCCCAGGTCGTGGAAGGCCATCGCAGCGCCTTTGAGGGACTCATAGCCCGGCACATCAAGCGATATTGCCCCATTCACCCAGAGCGCCCACTTATCATCAGGACCAGATCGCAGCGCTCCGCTGAAAACCGGTATTACTAACCCTAGTTTCTCAGCCACAAGTGACTGACCTTCTTCAACGAGCGCCGATGTTCCAGTGTCGCTGATGTTGACTGCGAGGTTCAGAGTTCCAAGACCAGGGATAGCAGTTGTTCCTTTGCAGTCACTTGCAACTATGCTGCTTCGTCGAACTTCTATTCTGAGGCGCGTTAGATTCGCCTGGAACCCACCTATCGTGGCTGCTGCGAGGCTGCCGGAGGTAGCTTCCAGGTCACCGCTGAAGCCATTTGTATCAATGTAGCAATTGCCTGTGTTTATGCTGATAGGGTCGCCGCTTGCAGTCTGCCAGACCTTAGGCAAATTGACCACGGCCTTGTTGATGTAAATGCCCTGCCAAGCCTTGCTGGTTATGCCAGGCATGCCCGACAGGTCTTCAGGTCCTTCGCGTGACAGATCTATCACAAGACCTGATGCCGTTACTTTGAACTCTCCCACCTGGAAATCAAAAGACCTGGTTAGGATCGCATTGAGGACACCGGGCGAGACAAACCTTACATCAGCTTTGGTCTTTGTCACAGCCGACCCTGCTGGCGTTGGAGCTATGCCCAAAGCATAAGGGATATTTCCTACCCCAGCGACTGCTGGTTCGCTCTTGTCATCAGCCATGGATATGTAAACCACAGCGCTCTGAACAAGGTCGAACGGTATGTTACTGAGCGCCATCCGTCCTCCGTCGCTGTCCTTGATATTTTCGGGCAGGACGACGTCTGCAAGCAGTTTGAAATCCGTTCGCTTGCTTGCTTCGAGGCTGACTTGGGCATGCGTAACTCGCAGTATGAAGTCGAGCGGGTTCGATAGAGCTATCTCTACCGGTTTGCCACCCGAAAGGCCCATATTAAGAACACTTACGTCACCATCCTGGTTTACCGTGAGGTTCGTGAATTGCAGCGCCAACTCACCGCTATCCATAGTGAGAAGCCTGGGGATGCTTGAGTAGGCCGTACCCGTTCCACACGTCATCTGGAACGCTGTTTCTGCAGATTTGGATGCGTTAAGGGTAAAACCTATGCTGGCTGGCAGGACTCTAAGGCCTGCTGCGATGAAGCTTCCATCATTGGGACCAGAGGCGATTTTCCCCGCAGCCCCAATAAGTGTTGCACCGCCTGACGAGTCTACCGCAAACTGGAGACCGCCTGATTGGAAATCTACTTTGAGAGGATTTCCTTTTGAGTCGTTGAACCCTGTGGTGACCACTGCCTTCATATCGAACTGGGCAGCTGTTTTGCCGCCAGTAGTCACGGCTTTCAGAGAACCACCCTTGACATCCAATATAAGCCCTGAGCCAAGGAAATCATCCATCAGCTTGGCTGGAATGCTGATGCTTCCGCCAGTCAATGTGCCTGACTGGTTAGCAGTTAGACCGGAGAATGTAATACTTTCCAGTGAGTAGACATAGTCTTTGCCCGCAATATTGAGCTTGGTCGCCAACGTGCCAGAACCCTGAAGATTTGACATAGTGGCGCCTGACGAATACTTGCAATCCTGTAAGAAAACACAGTCTTGCGCTAAGGTGATCTTGGAGGGAAGTGTTTGCGCAAAAATACTCCCGGCATTTGCCAGAAGAATGAACACGCCAAACACTAGTGCAGAACGAAACCGTTTACTTGACATACATGCTCTCCCTTCGACACGCTCAGAGGAGTATCTGAGTTAATACAGATATTCGACTAGAGAAATTGATCTGTGCAGCCTAAAATGCATATATTATTTCTAAGCCGCTGCCTTTGATTTGTGTCGCGCTTCAAACTCCTCCGGACCTATACAGCCAGGAAACGAATGAAGTCTTAGCCTCTTACAAAGATACTTCTGCGTTATCAGAATTATTCCTTCTTTCTTTGGTAATTGTTTTGCATTAATTTTATATCAGCTCTGTCTTGAGTGTTCCGAAGAAACTCTCGGCAACAGCATTGTCCTATGTTGAGCACGAATCGGCGGTTTCAGCGCACCCATATTGTGGACTCGCTCGACGACCCCATGCCCCACATTTTGCTCCCAAATTCTCTCTTTGCGCCGCTTCTCTCTGAAACACGAGGTCTCGGGTTTGCGAGTCCACATGATTACGAATTCGGTATCGGTTGATACTAGAATCAAAACATTGCGAGCGTGGCGCAAGAAGCCGGTTGCGAAAAGGGAGTTTTGTGCTCAGATGTAGTTATTGCGACCCACAAACCTGAAAATACGATGCCAACCAATTCCCGAAATAATCGGGACAGGTCTTACAAAACCGCATGGATCGCGTGTGCTATAATGAGTCTGGAGGACGGATATATGGCGACGATCATTCTTGCCGGCGGCTTGAGTATGCGTATGGGATTGGACAAGGCGTCACTGGTGATGGCCGGATGCACCATGATTGCGTCGCTTGCCACTAGATTTGCGCGGGAGATGGGCCCGGTCATAGTGGTCCTGCGGCCCGGTCAGGAGCTGGTGACGGAACATGCAACCACTGTCTACGACCTACACCAGGGAGTTGGTCCGCTCGGTGGTCTGCACGCAGGCCTACTGGCATCGCCTGACGAAACAAACTTCGTGATTGCCTGCGATATGCCGTTTGCGGATCCAGAATTGGCATGCTACATACTTTCTGCGCTTGCCAGCCATGATGCAGCTGTTCCGATGTTGGCAAGGGGCCCGGAGCCGCTTCATTGCGCGTATCACAAATCGTGCCTGCCAACTATAGAATCGAGCATTGCGGCTGGCAGATTGAGAATGCGAGATGCTTTAGATCGCCTCGACGTACTTTATATTCCCGAAAAAGAACTGAAGAAACACAACCCTGATATGCGCAGCTTCATAAATGTAAACACTCCGGAAGATTATATCGAAGTAATCGGACTTCTTGATAAGCAATAGATGCGCCCGTGTGCCGATCTCAGCAGGCTAGATATTTTGCGCTTAGTCATGATAGTTGACCCTTCCCGCTCTCAGAATGTGCTATAATTGATAAAGATAGTTCTGCTGGAGGAGCGAATGGTGGAGAGCATAACCAATGAGTGCGTCCCTGACGTGCTGGCAGTGATTGACGAGATGAACGTCTCATCGGAGTCGAACCTTATAGCCGTCCTTCAGGATATGCAGGAACATTTTGGATATCTGCCACCTGCTGCATTGCAGGAGATCAGCAGCCGCATACATATCCCCCTGGCTAGAATCTACGGAGTCGTCACATTCTACGCCCAATTTCACACCGAGCCACGCGGTCGACACACCATTCGATGCTGTCGAGGAACCGCATGTCACGTCGAAGGAGCCGGACGAGTGCTTCGCACAATCGAGAAGGAACTTGGCATTTCAGACGGTGAGACTACCCCCGACGGGCTGTTTTCGCTGGAGACCCTAGGTTGTATCGGGATCTGCTTCCTGGCACCGGCGATGATGATCGATGACCAATACTTCGGCAATCTCACCACCCAGCGTGTGGGGAGTATTCTTCGAACCTACGGGGCAAGGTCATGCTTACACGAATAGGATCAACCGACGAACTCAGTAAGCTGCAGGTCGAACTGCGTAGCCGGGCCGACCCCGAGGTCACGATCCGTGTATGCTCCACCGGTTGCCGCGCGTTGGGCGCGCTCGGCTTATGCGAAACGCTCGAGAAAGTGGTCGCCGAGCGCGGGCTTGCGGAGCGCGTTCGCGTCGTGCGGGTCGGATGCCACGGGTTCTGTGCCAGCGCTGTAGCTGTCGCGCTCGATCCGTCCGGAGTTTTCTATCAGGGCGTGACCCCCGAAGATGGTCTGGAGATCATCGAGGCTGCGCTCGCAGGAACTGTGGTCGATCGGTTGTGCTGCACGCGAGACGGGCAGGTGGCTTGCCGCAGGGACGAAATCCCCTTCTATACGCATCAGACACGGCTCGTGCTCAGAAACTCCGGCGTTCTCGATCCTCGGAGCCTGAATGATAGTATAGCGCGCGGTGGCTACATTTCGATGGCCCAGGTGATCTCCTCGATGAAGCCGGAGGACGTGATCGAGGAGGTAATGCGATCGGGCTTGCGGGGCCGGGGTGGCGCGGGATTCTCGACCGGCCGGAAGTGGTCGTTTGCACGAGCCGCGCAGGGAAGTCCGAAATATGTGATCTGCAACGCGCACGAGGGTGATCCGGGCGCATTCATGGACCGTGCGATTCTGGAAAGCGATCCGCACCTGGTGATTGAGGGTATGATCATCGGCGCGTATGCTATGGGGGCGGCAAGGGGCATCATCTTTGTGGCTTCCGAGTACCCCATTGCCATCGAACATGCCGAACTCGCCTTGGAGCGGGCGCGCGCGGCCGGGCTTCTCGGCAAGAACATCCTCGGAACCGGGTTCGATTTCGAGATTGACATCCAGAAGGATTCCGGGGCTTACGTTTGCGGCGAGGAAACGGCGTTGATCGCATCGGCTGAGGGCAGGCGTGGGATGCCTCGCCCGCGCCCGCCGTTCCCCGCAAACTCGGGATTCGATGGCTGCCCGACCAACATCAACAACGTAGAGACGTGGGCAAACGTGCCGCGGATAATCGAGATGGGAGTGGATGCCTACTCCGCCATCGGTACCGACGGATCCAAGGGAACCAAGATATTCGCCCTGGCAGGCAAGGTGCGCAATACCGGCCTTGTAGAGGTGCCTATGGGCGCCACGCTGCGCCAGATTGTGTATGATATTGGCGGAGGTATACCGCGCGGGCGCAAGTTCAAGGCTGTTCAGATGGGTGGACCTTCTGGAGGATGCGTGCCGGCCCGTTATCTTGACCTGCCGATAGACTACGACTCAGTAAAGCAAGTCGGAGCCATCATGGGCTCGGGCGGGCTGATTGTAATGGACGAAGCAACCTGTATGGTCGATATGGCCCGTTTCTTCGCCGACTTCGTGCAGAGAGAGTCGTGCGGCAAGTGCGTTCCGTGCAGGATCGGAACCAAGCAGATGCTGGACATCCTCACCCGTATTACTCGCGGCGAAGGGGAAATGGGAGACATAGAACGACTTGAGAAACTGGGCGAGAACATCAAGAAAGCCTCACTCTGCGGCTTGGGTCAGACAGCTCCCAACCCGGTTCTATCGACAATCCGCCATTTCCGCAACGAATACCTCGCTCACATCATCGAAAAGCGCTGTCCTGCGAACTCCTGCGAGGCGCTCATCACAACTACTTGCTCAAGCGCATGCCCCGCGCATGTGAATATTCCAGAGTATGTAGGGCTTATCGCTGTGGGACGGTTTGAAGAGGCGTTGGATGTCATCCGTCGGCGCAACCCACTACCATCGGTATGCGGCCGCGCGTGCGATCACCCGTGCGAGATATTCTGCCGTCGCGGTGACCTTGATGACTCTGTTGCAGTAAGGGAATTAAAGCGATTTGTAACAGATCATGTCAAAGACCCTGGCAAGCCGCCGCAGTGGAAAGGGCCGCGCAAAGGCCGTGTGGCCGTGGTTGGGTCAGGACCGGCGGGACTCACGGCTGCCTACTTCCTGGCGACCATGGGACGGGAAGTCAAAGTATTTGAGGCATTGGACGTGGTGGGCGGACTGCTCGCAGTTGGTATTCCACACTATCGACTCCCGAAAGATGTTCTCGAAAGAGATGTCGAATACATCAAGCGCGCTGGCGTGCAGATCGAAACCGGCTCTAAGGTTGAGTCTCTCAAGGCGCTCCGCGACGCGGGTTTCGACGCGATTTTCATTGCAACGGGAGCACACAAGAGCACTTCTCTGGGCATCCCTGGCGAGGATTTGGGGGGTGTCGTAGATGCGCTTGCATTTTTACGCCAAACGCTTGCCGGCAAAATCAAGAAAATGCAGGGCCGAGTCACTGTTATCGGCGGCGGGAACGCCGCCATTGATGCTGCGCGCACGGCTCTGAGGCTTGGGGCCGAGCAGGTTACCATACTTTATCGGCGCACAAAAGAGGAAATGCCGGCGATTTCAGCAGAGATTGAAGATGCAATATCGGAAGGCGTGGTTCTGCGAACACTCGTTGCGCCGATAGCTGTAGAAGGCAATGTTCGAGCCAGCGCTGTGCGTTGCCAGGAGATGGCGCTTGGCGACGCAGATGAAAGCGGCCGGCGTCGTCCCGTTCCAAAGCCGGATTCCGAGATTTTGGTGAAAGCCGACCATGTGATAGTGGCGATTGGACAATCACCTGAACTCGATTTCGCGGCGGACAGCGAAGGTTTGATCGTATCTCGCGGCTGCATTGAAGCTGACTCTTTGACGCAGCGTACAGGCGAAGCAAACGTGTTTGCGGGAGGAGACGCTGTCACCGGCCCGGCCACTATTATCGAAGCCATAGCCGCAGGACAATGTGCAGCATGCGCCATTGATGTTTTTCTGGGCGGCAATGGAGAACTGCCGAATGACAGCGGGCTTGCCCCGCAGGTCAAGCCGAACGAGGAGCAGGGAATGCTTCCTCGTCACCGTGTGTTACATCTGCCATATACTGTACGCATAGCTGACTTCGAAGAGGTTGCGCAGGGTTTCTCAAAGGAAATGGCTTGTGCCGAGGCTGGCCGCTGCTTGCGGTGCGACCTCGATGATTAGCCTTAAGATAAGGATGCCCACAGATGAGCAATAAAGACGTGAAGCTGACCATTGATTCCGTTGAAGTCACGGCACCTCAAGGTACGACGGTCTTTCAGGCTGCGCGCAGCGCGGGTATAGACATCCCGCATCTGTGCTATGAGCCGGAACTGGACTTGTCGCCAACGGCCGCTTGCCGGTTGTGCGTGGTCGAAGTCGAGGGTGCGGCGGCTCCCCCGGCATCGTGCGCTTGCCCGGTGGTCGAAGGCATGGTCGTGCGAACGGATTCAGAGGCGCTCCGAGAGATCCGCCAGACGGTGATTGAGCTTTTGCTATCGGATCACCCGCACGACTGCGCAACCTGCGATGAGTTTGGGCAATGCAAGTTGGAGCACTACGCTTACGCACTGGGCATTCGTGAGAAATGCGAAGCCGCTGATCCGGTTGCGGTCAGATGCGAGCCGGATGCGCCTATGATGGGCTACGACCGCTCGAAGTGCATTTTGTGTGGCCGATGCGTGGCTGTTTGCCAGAATATGCAGGAAGTTGGCGCTGTGGACTTCCAGGGGCGCGGCTTTGGCACGGAAATTGGCATTCCGCCTGGGGTTTCAAGAGAAGACTCCGAGTGCGAGATGTGCGGAAACTGCATTGCCGTTTGCCCGACTGGCGCTGTGGCTGGGCGGCGAACGGTTGGGATCAGAGGAGCTGCGAAGGTTCGTACCACTTGCTGCTATTGCGGAGTTGGCTGTCAGCTTGATCTGAACGTGCGGGACGGCCGGGTTGTGGGAGTGACAACAACTTCCGACAACCCGGTTAATGGGAAATGGCTCTGCGTAAAAGGACGGTTTGGCTACGAATTCATCGATCATCCCGACCGACTCACCACGCCGTTAATCAGACGAAACGGCCAACTTGAGCCAGCTACATGGGACGAAGCCCTGGGTTATGTAGCATCTCGGCTGACGGAGATTAAGGCGGCAAACGGACCTGATGCAATCGGCCTTATTAGCTCGAGCCGCTGCACGAATGAAGAGAATTATCTTGTGGGAAAATTGGCGCGCGCGGCCATCGGAACAAATAATGTTGACCAATGCGCCCGCACTTGTCACGCCCCAACAGTGGCCGGTCTGGCTATCTCATTTGGAAGCGGAGCGATGACGAACTCTATCGGCGAGATACCTGACGCCGATGTGCTTTTCGTTATCGGATCGAACACTACCGAGGCGCATCCTATTGTTGGTCTGAAGATAAAACAGGCCGTGAGGAATGGCGCAACATTGATTGTCGCCGACCCTCGTAAGATATGGCTGACAAACATCGCCAATATCCATTTGCCGATTCATCCCGGCACTGACCTGGCTCTGATCAACGGCATGGCGCACGTCATACTATCCGAAGGTCTCGCCAATGCCGAGTTCATCAAGTCTCGGACGGAAGGCTTCGAGGAGTTTGCTAAGATAGTCGAGCAGTGGCCGCCCGAGCGGGCTGCCGAAGTGTGTGGGGTACCCGCCGAGGATATTCGCAGGGCTGCGAGAGAATATGCTCGCGCTGATCGCGGCGCGATATTCTACACGCTGGGGATCACCGAGCATACATGCGGCACATACAACGTGATGGGGCTGGCGAATCTTACTCTCCTGACTGGGCACGTCGGCAAGGAGAGCAGCGGAGTGAACCCGCTTCGAGGTCAGAACAACGTCCAGGGAGCGTGCGATATGGGCGCGCTGCCGGACGTGCTGCCTGGCTATCAGAAGGTCGCCGTGGAAGAAAACCGGCGGAAGTTTGAGGATGCATGGAACGTGACACTTTCCAATACGCCCGGAATGACGATTACGGACATGCTGGAAGCCGCATACGATGAAAATTTGAAAGCCCTATATATCATGGGCGAAGACCCTGTGATGTCCGAAGCCCATGCGGGATTCGTTAGAGAGGCTCTTGGCCGATTGGACTTGCTCGTGGTTCAGGAGATATTTCTGAATGAAACGGCGAAGATTGCCGATGTGGTTCTGCCTGCGTCCTGTTTTGCTGAAAAAGATGGCACATTCACGAACACGGAGCGGCGAGTCCAGCGCATTCGTAAGGCGGTCGAAGCGCCGGGTGAGGCTCGCGAAGACTGGAAGATACTTGTCGATCTCATGAATCGTCTGGGTTATCCCGCCGATTACTCGTCGCCAGCGGAGATATGGAGCGAGTTTGCAAGCCTGTCGCCAATCTTTGCCGGGATCAACTATAGCCGCATAGAGAAGGTCGGCCTTCAGTGGCCGTGCCCCAGTCTGGACCATCCTGGAACGAAATTCCTACATTCTGGGAGATTTACGCGCGGGCTTGGCAAGTTCAGTGTGGTTGAGCATAGCTCGCCGAGCGAGGTAACTGACAATGATTACCCTCTGGTCCTATCCACAGGCCGGACGTTATATCACTATAATGTTGGCACGATGACACGCCGGGTCCACGGGCTCGACAAGAAATCCCCCGAGAACTATGTGGAGATCAACCCTCGAGATCTGGAGAAACTGGGAGGACAGGACGGCAGGATGCTTCGTGTCACAACCCGACGCGGAAGTATTGTGGCCCGAGCCGTCGCGACCAGGAAGATAAGACCAGGTATGGTGTGGATGCCTATGCACTTTGCAGAGTCATCGGCTAACGAGCTTACGGTGGACGCCTACGATAACATCACCAGAACTGCCGAGTTCAAGGTCGCTGCGGCACGCGTGGAGGTCGCCTGGTAGTGAAGTTGATATGTGTCGGTGGGCTATCATCCGGCTGCGGAAAGACATCGGTTGCCTGCTTGTTGCTCAAGGCGCTTCCTGGATGGGGGGCGATGAAGGTAACGCCATCGCGGTCTGATGATGTTTGCCCGCGCGGTCAGGACTGCGAGGCATGCCAACCTCCAGATGGGCCATACTATGTGGCAATCGATTCTGACATCCCCGAGCGTCCAGAACCTGTCCCGATTATTTCGGGACCTGTCCCGATTGTTTCGGGAACGGATACGTCACGTTTCCGCGATGCCGGGGCATCCCATGTCGCTTTCGTTCGAGCGCTCCCGGAATGCCTGCCGATTGCGCTGGAATATGCATTCGAGCGATTATCCGATCTGCCGGGCGTGATTGTTGAGACCACGACCGCAATGCCGCTCATCGACGGACTGCGCATACTTGTTGCGCGGCAAGGCCGAACCGAGGTAAAGGACTCCGCACACGCAGTTTCAGGATTAGCGGATATCTTAGCGGTGAACCAGGACGCCGCCAGCTCGGTGGATGGCTCTTCCAGCGACTTTCCGTTTGCAGCCGGACTGCCGACCAAACGTATTACCGTCTGCGCTTGTCTTCCGCCGGAGCATTCCTGCAATCAAGACTTGATCGCCGAATGTCGGCTATTTCTGGAATGCTAACCCATTGCGCGCCGGTTTTTTTGATATAATGGGACTATCGCTACACAATCGCGCATCGGTTCCGTGCGCTAATGCCATTTTGCGGTAGATGGCTAGGAGGAATGTAAATTGTTAAGCCTTGAAGCAGCTCTTGAGATCATCCTGAACTCAGTTCCCGAAATAATCGGGACAGGTCCCGGCATGGGAATGGAGCGGGTAGCCCTGAGTGACTCCTTCGGTCGAGTATTGGCGGAGGACGTAATCGCGGAGGATAATCTTCCACCGTTTGACAACTCCGCTATGGATGGCTACGCGATCATCGCCGAGGATACACGAGGCGCCGGCAAGGACAATCCTCGTAAGCTACGGGTCATCGCAGAGCAGCCAGCGGGCAAGGTCAGCGCGCCGCCCGTAACCCCTGGTAATGCTGTGCGGATTATGACTGGCGCCCCAATGCCAGCGGGAGCGGACGCGGTAGTTATGGTCGAGCACACGGAGTCCAAGGATGGAGCGGTGTTCATCTACTGCGAGACCCCTGTGGGAGCGAACGTGAGGCGTTCTGGGGAAGATGTAAAGCCTGGCCAGCTCGTTCTGAAAAATGGCGAAAGGATCGGGCCTGCCCACATGGGCATGTTGGCATCTCTTGGTCACGTACAAGTTGCCGTCAGTAAAAAACCAAGAGTGGCGATTATCACTACGGGCGATGAACTGGTAGATGTGGACGAGCGTCCGGGGCCGGGACAGATACGAAACGGCAACCAGTACTCGCTTCTCGGCGAGGCGCTCCAAGCAGGGTGTGAGGTCTCGATGCTGGAGCGCACCCGTGATAACAAGGAAGAGATCGAGCGAGTTTTGAGTGCGGCGGCGGCTGATTCAGACCTGGTTATTGTCTGCGGCGGCGTGTCTGTCGGGGATTACGATTACGTCAAGGAAATCCTGGCGAAACTCGGAGAGATGCGGTTTTGGAAAACGGCGATCAAGCCGGGAAAGCCGTTGGCTTTCGGCCAGATCGGCGGCACGCCCGTCTTTGGCCTGCCAGGGAATCCCGTTTCCTGCATGGTATGTTTCGACGTCTACATCCGCCCTGCGATCCGGCAAATGTCCGGCGACGAATCAGGCGGGCTGGCGACTGTCACGGGCGTCGTCACGGACGATATCCGGCACAAACCCGTCCGCAGGGAGTTCGTTCGGGCCGTGACCATTTGGGAGGACGGCGGCTACTCAGCGCGCCCAATTTCTAAGCATGGCTCCGGAATGCTCAGCTCGATGGTGGAGGCAAATTCCTACGTCGTGATACGCGAGGACATGGGCGACGTTCGTAAAGGAGACCAGGTTGAAATCATCCTGTTCAGGGTTTAGGTTCTCATTGCCGGAGTTCGTCGGTTCCCTCGGCGATCTGGGCACACTGCTACCCCTGCTCGTTGGGCTGATCACCTTCAATGGTATCAGCGCCGGTCCCGCCCTCACGCTTATCGGGCTGTCATATATAGTTACCGGCGTTTACTACCGCATCCCCGTTCCCGTCCAACCACTCAAGGCTGCGGCCATGATCGCCATCGCCACCGGCGCGACCTCCGACCAAATCCGCGCCGCCGCGCTGTGGATGGCCGCGATCATGCTGATCCTTGCGGCGACGAGGCTGGCTGACAAGCTCAATTCCGTGTTTCCACGCGTGCTGGTTCACGGTCTGCAGGCAGGCTTAGGCCTGATGATGATCCGGTCCGGCCTGAAGTTCGTCGCAAGTTACCCAAAATGCCTGGGCATGGTGGTGAGCGGGGTGAATGCTTTGCCTTCTCACGCGGGACTTCTTCCCTCGATGGCGGATTTCGAGAGTGCGCTGATGCTGTTAGTGCTGCCGCAGATTCCGCTGACCATCGGAAACGCCGTCATTGCCACCCGTGACTGCGCCGTCAGATACTTCGGCCCCGCTGGCGAGCGGGTAACGGCCAACCGGTTGTCGGCCACCATAGGCATCGGAAACCTGGCTGCCGGGTTATTCGGCGGGATGCCGATGTGCCACGGCGCTGGCGGTATGACCGCCCACTATCACTTCGGCGCGAGGACTGGCGCGTCGAGTGTGATGATTGGGTCGCTCTTCATCATCCTCGGTCTCGGGGCGGGTCGTTGGGCCCCTGGACTGCTGCCCGCCATTCCCGCATGGGCTTTGGGAGCGCCTCTCGCCTATGCAGGGGTTCGTCATGTGATGCTCGCGCGCAAGTCGTTCGAGTCGCTTGCCGGGGCTGCGGTCGTGGTCAGCATGGCGGCAGCTGCATTGCTCGGAGGCAACCTGCTGATCGCGTTGGCGGTTGGACTGATTCTAAAGGTTGTCATGCACGGATACCTGGCGCGAAGGAAGAGTGGAGAGCTCGGAAGGGAAGGGCACGAATGGAATTAACACACTTGGATAGTCAAGGAAACGCAAGAATGGTGGACGTTTCAGGCAAGCCGGTTACCGTCCGCAGTGCCCGCGCAAGAGGTACGATCTACCTTCAGCAGGCCACGCTGGACGCCATCACTGATCCTTGCCCAGGAACAGATTTCCTGGGCGATCGAGGGAAGGGTGATGTCTTCGCAGCGGCCAGAATTGCGGGGATCATGGCTGCGAAGCGCTGCGACGAACTGATCCCCTTATGCCATAGCTTGGCGTTGGAGCATGTAGTCATTGATCTGCAGCCCCGTTGCGACCCGCCAAGGGTGGAGATATGTTCTGAAGTAACATGCACTGCTAAGACAGGCGCTGAGATGGAGGCTTTGGTGGCTGTGTCTGTCGCCGCGCTTACTATCTATGATATGGTCAAGGCCGTAGATAAAGCCGCAGTGATAAGCGATATCCAACTGGTCGAGAAGTCTGGCGGTAAGAGCGGCCACTTCTCCCGTGAGGAGAACGTATGCAAGGAAGAATAGCCTCGATTAACTCATCCCTTGAGAAAGGTGTGCGGAAGGATTCGGTGTCCGGGGCGATACTGGTCGCCGGACACGGCATAAAGGGCGACGCGCATGCTGGTGGTGAACGCCAGATAAGTTTATTGGCGCAGGAATCCATCAATAAGGCTCGTCGGGGAACAGATTTCCCCGACGATCTCGGAACAGATTTCCCCGACGATCTCAGGGAGCCTCGCCCTCCCCTCGAACTCAGGCCTGGCGACTTCGGCGAGAACATCACAATCGAGGGCCTTGATATACTCTCTTTGCGGATCGGTGATCGCCTGCTGCTGGCGAGCGATGTGATCATTGCGATTTCACACCTCGGCAAGACGTGCCTCACTCCCTGCAGCATCGGGCAGCGGCTGGGCGAATGCATCATGCCGCGGGAAGGTATCTTCGCAAATGTGGTGCGCGGTGGACATATCACTATAGGCGATACGGTTGAACCCACTACGATGAAAAGCGCCGCTGTTCTGACGTCGAGCGACCGATGTGCTCGCGGGGAAGCCGAAGACAGGAGTGGTCCAGTCCTGGTGGCCCTGGTGAATGAGTTGGGCTTCGCGTTGGCTGACTACGCTGTTCTGCCTGATGAGGAAGTCGAACTGAGCGCCAAGATGAAGTATCTGGCCGATCGCTGCGCGGTCGATCTCATACTGACAACCGGAGGCACCGGCCTCGCGCTAAGAGACCGCACGCCTGAGGCTACACTTGCCGTTCTCGATTCGCAGGCGTTTGGGATTGCCGAGGCGATTAGATACGAAGGCCTGCGTCATACTCCCAATGCGTGCCTATCCCGCGCCGTGAGCGGATTACGAGGCAGGACGCTGATTATCAATCTTCCTGGCAGCACACGAGCCATAGAGCAAAGCCTTGCTCTGCTTCGAAGCATACTGCCTCACGCTTTGGACATTCTGCGTTCGGAGGTTGCTGATTGCGGTAGGCTTCGGCATCAGGATACCGAAGCAAC
>JAPLCU010000078.1 GCA_026392045.1 Armatimonadota bacterium | reverse complement strand
GCCGCTTACCCGACCGGAGCCTTACGTCATCTTGCGCCCGATATAGCGGCGCCGTTGACGTAAGACTCCTAGAAAGCGTAATAGACTAAAAATTTAAGCGTGGGTCTTGACAAAAAACGCATTTTCATAGATGCGGGAATGACGCTTATAGCTATGTTTCCAAACCTAAACGAGCCATAATTCCCGCAGCATGTGTGCATGTGGCTGCGGGAACTCAGGTCTGCTCAATCCGAATTGTCTGATTCAGATGCTGCGGGAATGACACTTTTAGCCATGTTTCCAAATCTACTCAATCAATAATTCCCGCAGCATGTGTGCATGTGGCTGCGGGAACTCAGGTCTGCTCAATCCGAATTGTCTGATTAGGCCGCCGTTCCCGCAGCATAGCTCAAGCTACCACACATCCAACCTTAATAACAGTTATATATCTGAGTTATCTCAGTTGTGCTGAGAGCTCGATTATAGATTCTGAAATCATCAATCAGGCCATCGAAAAGCGGATCACCCCACTGCGATTTCCCTATCCAGGTCTGGGTGGTTGTGCCTAAGCCGGATGGCTTGAGCGTCATGGCGGTGTTTTGGCCGACTTGAGCGCCGTTTAGATAGAGCCTGCAAGTGGTTCCGGACAAAGTCACCGTCACATGCTGCCAACTTCCGGTAGCCAACTTCGAAGGCGCATCCACTATCTGCTCCGAGCCGTTGCTTGTTGTGGTAATCGCATATCGAAGCGGGCCGCCTCCCGCGCTCGGGCTGAGGAACATATAATTGCTGTTGCCCGTTCCAAAGTCAAATATCCGGTTCCAGCCATTATTAACGTCCAATTTGACCCATGCGCAGATGGTGAAGTCATTTATGGCGCTCATAAGGCCATTTGGCAGTTGAACATGGTCGTCGCCGCCGTCAAAGTTCAGCGCATTTCCGATCTTGCCGGAGACCCATACCGGGCCATTGATCAGGCTGCCGTTCTTACCATTACCTGATGAATCTGATGCAGTGGCGCCGCCGGTTTCATCTAACTTATACCACGCCACCAGCCCTGCAGTGATCGGTGTGACTGGCGGGTTTATTTTTCGTATATCACGCATCAGGACAACCCTTGTGGCGGTGGCGGGTGTTGTTCCCGTCTTGCTCACAACTCCGATTACAGACACGATATTGCCCACGGAGATAATGCTGCCTATGGCCGTCTCAGACGTGATTGTAGTGTTTTTTGTATAGCCATCGGATATGACAAGCGATTTTCTGCCCGTTGCAATGGACATTACCTTACCGGCAACTTTGACCAGCATACCCACAAGCACAGGGTCGGTCTCAATCCTTTGGGTGGTTGTAAGAATCGGATATACGGGTGGGCCAGATTCTATCTCCGGGTAAGAACTTAGCTCAAGATAACGCTCTCCGGTGGTGACGCTGGTGCGCATGACTCCATTTAACGTAGCGCCGGACCCGACATCAGCGCTATCCATGCCGGTAAGCCCGTCATCCACTCTAAGCACAGCAGACCTGTCAAATTCCTCGGTGTAGAAATAAGATGTGCTGCGGATTCCGCCAGCATCCCTTGGGGCATAAGTTATCGGTTTAGCCTTTAGGCTAACGCTAATACCATTGTCGAGTTTCTTGGCATCCCCGATTCTTGTTGATTGAGCGGCGCTCACCATCGCTGTCACCTCGGCGGCGGTCAGAACCTTGTTATAGACATTCAGCTCATCTATCTTGCCATCAAAATAGCGGCCTCCGCCATTCCAGGCGCCAACCCTTGCGCCGGCGGCCATCGTAAGGGTCTGAGCGGTCGTGTATGTCTGCGCGGTCTCCGCATTGCCATCGATATAGAATATAACCTTCTTGGTTGTCTTGTCATAAGTGACAGCTATATGCGTCCATTTACCCACGTATCGATCGGTAAACTTGAATGTGGATTTCTTATCCGCAGGGCTGCAACCAACTACAGAGAACTGGATTTCACCCGTACTACGGATCAAGAGTTGAGGAGCGCCTGTGGCCGAGCCATTAGTGCTCAAAATAGCGCCGTAGTCTGGACGCGAGTCTAGTTTGACCCACGCGGCTATGGACATAGAAGTACATGTGCCCAGCGCCGGCACCGACACATAATCGTTTATCCCATCGAAGTTCACCGAGCTCCCAATGATTCCGCTTCCTCTTTTGGGATTATCTTTAACGTCGCCGTCGCTGCCAAACAAGCCGTCTCGGATGTTATTCGAAGTGTCAGTAACCAGGGTTCCGCTCGGCTCATCGAATGAGTAGGAAATGAGCTTATTGCCCGGTGTGGTGATGGTATAAGTGACTGTGTCAAATGATGATAACGCTCCGTCATTTGCCAGCAACTGAAGCACGTAAGTTCCTCCAGAGGTAAATGCGGCTGTGGTATCGAGCATGTTGGCATTGCCGAACGTGACTGTTCCAATGCCGCTGACCTTGCTCCATGCGTAGGTTACAGGGCCATTTGGAAGGCCATCATCAAGCACATTGCCGGAGATCGGAATAGTCATAAACGATGTGCTACCTGTCCTCGACGCACCCGCCTCAACCACCGGCGCCTGGTTTATCTTATCCACACCATCATATACATTGAAATTCCATATACCGATCTGGGGAGAAGGCCTGCTGGCATAGTTATCGCCGGTGAGGGTTATCTTCACGTATCTTGCGCTGACATTTCCGCTGTCGATCATAGGCGATCCGCTTGTGGTATTGGTGCTGCGGTTAGCGAATGTGCTCCATGTGGTGCCGTTAGTGGAATACTGAATCGTATACTTATAGGCAACTTGCGCGAACTCAAACTGAGTCTCCACACGCTTGATAGTATAGGTCTGCCCCAGATCGACCTGCAGCCACTGCGGATAGGTGTAGCTGCTGGCTTTCCAGAGAGTGCCGTTGTTTTCGTCAGCCGCGTAAGCTGGTATATAATCTGCCCCTGCGTAGGATGAGGCCGTGGTGGTCTTTCCGAGAGCGAGGTTTGTGTCTTTTTTAGTCGACGGAGCCAAATACCCGACGCCGCTGTGAGTCGGCTCCAATTTTTGGATTGAGCCGTCTCCGTTGAACTTTAGTTCATCTATGGCTGTCTGGCGAGACGCCCCGCTGGGGTTATGCGGGTTATCGTGTCTATGATAGATAATATACACCTTGCCGCCGTCTTCCATCATGGTATGATGACCGGGGCCATCAACTGTATTGTCTGCATTGGTAGACAAGATCGGATTATTTACGCCATAGGTCCAAGGGCCGGTTGGAGAAGTTGAGGTGCTGTACTCGACTCGGTAAGTGGAGTTCTGGCACATGTTATTGGAATACATCAGGTAATATATGCCATTGCGCTTGAAGACATAAGGCGCTTCCATACAACCCGTAACTGTGCCATTGGGCGGGGTGTAACCCGTGTGAGTAAAATACTGAATTTCGCTGCCCGGCACGGTGCTGATCAGGTCAGCATTTAGCCTCACAACCGTCGGAGTCCACCAGCAGCCATACCAAAGATAAGCCTGGCCATCTGTGTCTATGAAACATTCGCCATCCAGAGTAATGGTGCCCGCTGGGGTCTGGTCTGGAATTAAACATCCGCCGCCAGAGATGGGATTGGTCCAGGGGCCAAGCGGCGAACTCGACGTTCCAACCCATACCTGGCACGGAACCTGCGTATACATATAATACTTGCTATTTGCGTAAACAACCGAGGGCGCCCATTTCTGGTTTGTGGTTGGCCAATTGGATGCATTACTCGTCCAGTGGACGAAATCCTTGCTTGTCCAGATTACAAACGGTCCCTCACCCACACCCCATCCATCGGGTGTAACATACAAATAATAAGTATCGCCGAATTTCCGGCAACATGGGTCGGCAAAATAGCCTGGAAGAACGGGGTTGCCCGCCCTTTGGCCATTCCAAGAAACCGCAAGGGCCTCGGAAATTGGAATGAGTGCAATAATCGTCAGTAATACAAATGTCAGCGCTAATCTCTTCATCACCAGTGTTTTCTCCTAAATATATGATTCATCTCAATGCAATATACCATGTGTTTGGCCGTAATGGAGTAAATCCCATAAGAAAAGTCAGTTTTTTTTGCAAATTTGGTCTGGTCTTTAGGGATTTGAATGGAGCGTCAGCGGAATGGAAATCCCGAAACAGCTAAAACTTAGAACTCGCGCAGCGCCTTCCCTTCCCTAATTCATAACTCATAATTCATAATTCAGAACTCGCGAAGCGCTACCCTCCGCCCGCAACAAGCACATCTTGTATTCGAATGGTGGGCATGATCATACCCGGTTCCTCGCGATAATCCGAGGAGATAGCGTCGATGTTTTGGAGCATCGTCAGAAAACTGCCGCCAATCAGCGAGCTTGCCACGGGATACGCCAACTCGCCGTTTTCGATCTTGAAGCCGAAATCGACCGATGCGGAAACATCGCCCGTCGTAGGATTAGGGCTGATGCCGCCCATGTTGATATAGAGGCCGTTTTTTGTGCTCTTTATGATCTCCTCGGCGGTCTTATCGCCCAGTTTGGGGTTCACATTAGATGGGCTTGCGCCGCCGCGCCGTGTGCCATGACCCGTATTGGCAACTTTCGCCTTGCCAGCCGTGTAAGAGCTATAGATGTAAGTCTTCAGCACGCCGTTTTCTACAATAGTGAGCGGCCGAGACGGAAAACCCTCAGCGTCATAAGGGCGAGAACCGAGGCCGCGCGGGATATTTGGGTCATCAACGAGAGTCACGAGGTCTGAGGCGATTTTCTGCCCAACTTTGCCCATCATAAACGACCGCCCGCGCGATATTCCCTCAGCATCACAATTGGAAACTACACCGTTAAGCATCAAGCTGGCCGTGAGCGGACTGAGGACAATAGGCATATTGGCGGTCTCGATCTTGCGCGCCCCAAGGAACTTCAAAGCCTGCTGGGCCGCCTTCGCACCCAAGCCTTCGGGAACGAAATCCGCCATAACACGCGCGGAATCCAAGCCAAAGTAACTGCCTACATCGTCCCCTCGCCGAATCACAGCTATTATTTGCCCGCTGATGCTCGTCTCCTCCTCAGCAAGGCGAACTCCCAAAGAGTTCACGAGAGCGCCTGCGGCATAATTGGAAGAAAAAACGCCGCAGAGCACTGCCTCGGGCGCAACCGCCAGCGCGCCGTCTATGTTTTCGATAGAGAATTTTATGATCTCCTTAACGCCCATATCGGCCACTTTGGGGTCAAACAAACCGGGCACTTCCGGGTAGCTATCGGCTGGAGAAGGTAGGGTAACAAAATCAGGATCGGGTTCGGCGAGCTTAGCGAGCCTTGCCGCATTTCGCCCTGCTTCCACCGCGGATTCGATATTGAGCTTATCCGTGCTCGACCAACCAGTGCCGCCCTTGTAAATCGCGCGCACGGATATGCGCCCGCTCAAGTTGGCATCGCAAGATCTCACCGCGCTCAATTCCAATTGCACACTCAAGCTTCGACCGCTGCTGGAAGTAACGTCAGCAAACTCAGCCCCCGTATCTATCGCCGCCTCACAAGCAGCCTCGGCAAGTTTTATAAGAATGTCTGTATTTAGCATGATTAGTCCTCGGTCTTCAGTCGACAGTCAACAGTCCCGGATAACGTATGTTCGGGCAGATTTGCAATCTCGCCCGCGTAAGATATGTTGGTGTGTCGGGACTTCAGTCCCGATACGAGCACCACTCCCATTCGTGTTTTCGCTAGTATCGTTATTTCGCGATTAATAAATAGTATGTTGTCCCGCCAGTAAGTTGCGGATCAGATATCCGCGAAACGGCGTCCGGCAACGGATTTGCCGGACGATCAGCCACATTCCCTTCCCAACTCAGAACTCATAATTCAAAACTCAGAACTGCGAGCAGCCCGTTCCCCATTCATAATTCATAATTCACAATTCAGCATTTGCCCTAACTTCTTCCGCCAACAACAAGCTCCTTCACCCGCACATGCGCCCCGCCCATGTCTACATGCATTCCCTGGCCGTTTTTGCCACACGTTCCGGGCTCTTTCATTTCGAAGTCATCAGACACAGCATCAATGTTCATGAGCGTATCTAGCGTTAGCCCTGCCACTGAGACATCGCGCAGATGTTCGGCAAGCTCGCCGTTTCGGATCATATATGCCTCGCCCGCATGGCAGGTGTATTGCCCGCGCTCGGGGTTAACGTGGCCGTATTGACCACTCTTGAGGTAAACCCCGAGATTGATTCCCCTGATCATATCCTCAAGCTCACTTGTTCCCGGCGCAATGAAAGTGTTACTCATTCTAATAATCGGGCGGGATGAATAGCCCTGCGCCCGCGCGCTGCCGTTTGGCGCCATTCCCATTCGTGCTGCTGTTTCCAGGCTGTGCATGTAGTTTTTGAGAACACCGTTTTCGATCAGCACGCGGCGCTGGCCGGGTGTGCCCTCGGAATCATAGGCATAAGAACCCCACGCGCCCGGGATGGTGGCATCGTCAATTATGGTTACCAAATCCGATCCTATTTGCTGGCCCATTTTACCTGCGATAATGGATGAGCCGGACATCACCAAGTCGGCTTCGGCGTTGTGACCTATGCACTCATGAGTAAAAACACCGGTGAGGGAGGGATGAAATATTACAGGAAAATTGCCTGCTGGCGGAGGCGAGGCCGTGAGCAGCGAGAGCGCAAGCTTTGCAGCTTTAAGAGAAAATTCTTCGCTGGTGGCTTTTTCCATCAGCTCAAAACCTACCGGGCTGCCGATGACATCCGTGGCGCGCTGAATAATGCCGCCATCGCTCACAATGATTATAGCTTGAGCGCTAGTGCGTATGCTTTCGGTATCCACATAAGCGCCGAAAGTGTTGCAGACGATTTCGCGCTGCACCTCATCTGAGTAGCTGATAATCGAATTGGCGAGCTTATCGCCGCACAGCTTTATTGCCGATTCCTCGAAGCCCTGCAGCGCCGCCATTTTGGTCTCTACCGGCACGCTACGAGGGTCCAATTCCACCTGCGCGCGCACAATATCCTCGATGCCTTCAACCCGAGCGACCGCAGTTTGCTCCGTGCGCTCGGCAGACGCCTCCGCCATCGAAATTGCAGCGTCGAGAGCATCCATCGCCGAGTCTCTATCGAAATCAGACGCGGACGCAAAACCCCATGCGTGGTCTTTAAGCGCCCGCACGCCAAGCCCGCGCGAAGCGCTCTGGTCAAGCTTATCAGCCCGGCCATCCTGCCGCATTATTCCTGTATTTTCAGACTCAACCACTCGAACATCGGCAAACGAAGCGCCCCGCTTTGCCGCGATATCACACATTGATCGAAGAAGATCTTTCATATACCAATTCCTTATTATTATTTATGCCGCCTGTGGATAGATACGAAATAGTATACTCCACACAATGCTTGATTCTATGCGGAGAAGGGAGTTACCTTCTTAGCCCGTATTATTCACGATGTGCGGTAGGCTTCGGCATCAGGATATTGAAGCAACTAAATGCTAACAGCCCTCAGTTTAGGATGAGTTTTAGGTTATAAGTCATAAGTTATAAGTCGGGAAAGCGAGTTCGTAAGCCCGCATACTCACCGCGGCCAGTTACTTAAAACTTAAAACTTAAAACTTAAAACTTAAAACTTATGACTTATGACTTATGACTTATGACTTATGACTTATGACTTATGACTTATGACTTATAACTTCCCTCGCCATCATAAGCCCACATATAGTTTTGGCGTCCTTGATCTCGCCTGACCGAATAAGAGCGATGGCATCGCGCATGGGCACCTCGACTATCTCCAAAAACTCATCCGCTTCGGGCCGTGCGACACCATGAACCAGGTCCTGAGCAAGGTAGGTATGCAGCATTTCGCTCGAATAGCCCGGAGCCAGGTATGATTTGAACATCAGGGTCAACTTGCCGGGCTTATACCCGATTTCCTCGCCAAGTTCACGCTCAGCGCACACTGCCGGGGGCTCATTGGGGTCAAGAGTGCCTGCGGGTATCTCCAGCAAAGCCTCTCCCACAGCCTGCCGAAACTGCCGCACCATCACAACCTTATCCCCGTCCAGCATGGGCACAATGGCAACCGCGCCCCGATGCACCACAACCTCGCGAGTTGTCTCCTTGCCATTGGGCAGCCGCACTCTATCCACACGCAGCTTCACCAGCCGCCCATCAAAAACCTCAGTGCTCTCAATCAATTCTTCTCGTAATTCCATGGCTATATTATAGACGCACAATCCACAACGGGCAATCCCGCCCCGATTTAATTGTCTATGCAAAGCGAATTTGACCCCTGTTAACTGCAAAGGGAAAATGTCCCCATGCAGAAAGAGGTTATAAAGATAAATCAGAAGGAAGCAACTCGTTATGATGTTCTTCGTCGTGTTTTGGATGGCGTAGTTTCTCTTG
>JAPLCU010000131.1 GCA_026392045.1 Armatimonadota bacterium | reverse complement strand
CATTCAACCCAACCCGGAAATCCCGAAATATCAACATTTACAACGCCCGATTTGCCGTCAGAATAATCTTTTTTTGCCCATACAACGCAAAATGTGGCAAGAGTTATGTGTTGAATCTGTCTAATCTATACTATAATGATAACGCTAACCCAATTATACAGCGGAGGTAATAAAGAAATGAGAAACCTGAACACCAAATATATATTTGCTCTGATTGTTTCGTTTTGCATGGCGGCGGCATGCCCATCTATTTCAAATGCAATTACATTCGAGAAAGAAATCGAAATCGGCGCCAAGTATGACGTCGAAATACTCAAGCAAACTCCGTTATATACCGATGAGGCTGCCCAAAAAGAGATAGACCGCGTGGGGCAGTTGATAGTCAAGAATGGCGGGCTGAATCGGCCTCAGATGGTCTATCATTTTAGAATTATCACCGACGACGACTTGAACGCATTCTCAACACCTGGCGGTTATGTGTATTTTACTGAGCGTATTTGGAATGTGCTGCGGCCTGATGAGAGAGCTGGGGTTCTTGCGCATGAAATAGTGCATGCTGATAGACGCCACGCTCTGGACGCAATGCTCAAGAATCAGAAACGTTCTACCATCCTTGGCGCTATTCTGATACTTGTGGGCGCTAACAGATCCATCACAGATGTTGTAGATATTGGAAATCAGATATACACGCTCAAATACTCACGAGGCGACGAGCGTCAGGCTGATGAGGTAGGTACGGAATTGCTGATGAGCGCAAAATTGAATCCAGCCGGGTTACTGCTGGCTATGCGTAAAATCAGCAGATTTCAGACCGAATCTGGCGGCACGCCGCCGACCATTCTTTCAAGCCACCCAGATACTGATGAGCGTCTGAAATATCTGGGGAATTATCTGACGGCGCATGGCATACCTATTCCACCCGAGAATATTCCCGCATCAAAAGTTGCCGACAAGATAGGCTCAGTTGCCAAAATATCCGGCAATACTATACAATTCGGGTCTTCTGCCTCGCTGAAACCTGGTGATATAGTATGGCTTATGGGCAAAGGCTGGGACTATAACTACGAAACTCTTTCCGGTAAGCCAATTGGCCGAATTGTTGTTACCAATGCCAGTGTCCAAAATAAAGTTATCGGCGCTCTTTATCCTTTTAGCACAACAAAACCCGACGATCTGAAAAAAGCGGTCGATATATCGGCTCTCCCGACTCCGCCCGCAGCCACTGGTATCGCAACCATGACTTGCGCCCAGTTGGAAGCTGGTGGAGTTGCTCGAATCCTACGCGACAACGGCAAAGCGCTGAGCGCGTTTGACCGAATGCTTGCTGTGGCGCCAGTCTGGGATGCAAAAACGGCAAAAGTTATAAACGACAACGTTGGCTACGTTGTAATTACCGATCCCAATTCGACATCCGGCTATGTTGCGGCCAGCAGGCCAAAATATTCTTATGCTCCGGTAAGCGCCGGCGCTATTTTAGAAAAAGTCAACGATCCTGACTCTGCCAGATGGGTTGGCGCTGTCATATCCATCGGAAAAAGCAGCGGTAAGGTAGAACTTCTGCCAAACCGCCAGCTTAGCTCTGCTAAATCTTATGAGGTTGTCGCTCCGGCCTGGAACAAAGAAGTGACTTATGAGCAGCGCGTGATAGCGTCTGCAAAGCTCGCCCCTAAGGACAAAAACAAGATAGTGATGGGTCTTACCAAGTTCCTGAACGGATCAAATATCAACAGCATTCAGGCAGGTTTTGATATATATGAGGTAGGAAAAGCAAAAGCTAGACAATAAGCGGCTGCAATTTGCGTCACTATAATCTAGCCAACAGGTAGTCAGCGTAGTAGCTCAGTCTTAATGAGAATATACGCACAAACTAGCATCCTGAGCTCCGTCGATGGGTGCGGTCAAGTCTAAACATGCGTATCTTCGCAGCCGCATACTTCGACGGAGCTCAGCATGCTCACATTGTACTCATCAAGAGTGAGCGCTTACCACAAAGCAAATCGCTTGGCAGTTATGAGCGTTATTAGCACGGAGGATTATGTTGATAAAATACCATTTGAGCATTGCAATCCTCGCTATAGCGTTTTTAATGTCTTCTGCAGCGATGGCATTTTCGGTGCGTGAAGAAATCAAGCTGGGCAATGAAGCCGCAAAAGAAGTCGAAAAGCAGATGCCTCTTTCGACAAATCAGCAGTGGCAAAAAGACATTGATGCGCTTGGCAAGCGCTTTATACCCTTTATTAACCGAAAGGATATCCCTTACACATTCAAGGTGGTCGACGCGAAAGATGAACTCAACGCGTTCGCTCTGCCTGGCGGACATGTTTACTTCACCCAACGAATGTGGAAAATGATGACGCCCGATGAGCGGGCAGCCATCATGGCTCACGAAATCACTCACTGCGACAAGCGCCACGGCATCGACCAGATGCTTAAATCTCAGCAGCGAATGCTTTGGATGCTGCCTTTAATCATTTTGAGCGGCGGTCAGGCTGGGCAATTTATACTGTGGGGCGATATGGCCATCAGTCAGCGTTATTCGCGAGATGATGAACGCGAAGCCGACACGCTGGGCATGAAGCTTCTGTTTAAGGCTGGTTTCAATGTCGGCGGCGCAGTTACATCCATGAAGAAGCTGCTCAGGATGGAAAACACCTGGAACCATTATGAAGTATCAACCATTTTTGCGAGCCATCCGGATACTCTTAATCGTGTGCAATATATGACCTCGGCAGCAATGCTTCTTGGGATAAAGCCAGAGGATTTGGAGCTTAAATCAGACGACGACCCTTCTCGGCTTGGAAATATTATCTTGAACAGACCCGACCAGAACGTAGTATCGGCGCGCGTGAATGTTGCTCTCACCCACGGTCAGCATGTAATTGTGAAGAAGATGCTCTGGGATGACGACGCCCAAGCGCTCAAACCCATAACTATCTGCAAGGCCAC
>JAPLCU010000050.1 GCA_026392045.1 Armatimonadota bacterium | reverse complement strand
AGTGGGGCAAGATGAGCACAAAATACATTTTCGTAACCGGCGGGGTGGTATCGTCGGTCGGTAAGGGCATTACGACGGCCTGCCTGGGCAGGCTGCTCAAGAACCGTGGATACAAAATCACGGTGCAGAAACTCGACCCATATATCAACGTGGACGCTGGCACTATGAACCCGTTCCAACACGGCGAGTGCTTCGTGACGGATGATGGCGCCGAGACCGACCTCGATCTGGGGCATTATGAGAGATTCGTTGATGAGAACCTCACGCAGCTCGCAAACGTGACCACAGGCAGAATCTATGACACAGTCATACGCAAAGAACGGCGCGGCGACTACCTGGGCGGCACGGTGCAGGTAATCCCTCACATCACCGACGAGATCAAAAACCGCATCAAAAACAATGCTGAGCAGAGCGGGGCGGATATTTCGATTGTCGAAATCGGCGGCACAGTCGGCGATATAGAAGGCCTGCCTTTTCTCGAGGCCATCCGCCAATTCCGCAAAGACGCCGGCCCGCAGAACGTGATGTATGTGCATGTGACGCTCATTCCATCGGTTGGCCCTTGGAACGAGCTCAAAACCAAGCCCACTCAGCACTCGGTCATCAAGCTGCGAGAAATCGGTATCCAGCCGGATGTTCTCATCTGCCGCACCAAGAAATCCATCAGCAAAGATATGCGCGATAAGCTTTCCCTCTTCTGCGATGTAGATGACAAGGCGGTCATTGAATGCAAAGACGCTGAAACCATATACGAAATCCCTCTGAAATTCGAAAACGACGGCCTCGCTGACCTGGTTCTCGAAAGATTCGGTCTTGAATCCGGTAAGCCCGATCTCAGTGAATGGAAAAAGATGGTCGATATCATCAAAAAACCCAAGCACAAGACAACGGTTGCAATAGTCGGCAAATACACCGGCAACGGCGATGCTTATATCAGCCTTGGCGAAGCGGTGCGGCACGGCGGCATCGCTAACGACACTGGCGCGCAGGTAAAATGGGTTGATTCCGAGGACATCACAGAAGACAACATTACCGAAAAACTGGGCGATGCCGATGCGATCATCGTAGCAGGCGGATTCGGTGCGAGGGGCGTTGAGGGCAAAGTGTCATCTATTAAATACGCTCGCGAAAATAATATTCCATTCCTGGGAATATGCTTCGGCCTCCATTGGGCGGTTGTGGAGGTTGCAAGAAACATCTGCAAAATCAAGAATGCGAACAGCGAAGAGGTCGACCCCAAAACTACGGACCCGGTTATCCACCTGTTGCCGGAGCAGGCTGGAGTGGAAGACAAGGGCGCGACTATGCGCCTGGGCAGCTATCCCTGCTGCGTTCAAGACGGCACGCTGGCATCGCGAATGTATAAATCAGACCTGGTCCACGAACGCCACCGCCATAGATTTGAGTATAACAACTCATATCGGGTCAAACTCGAGCGAGCCGGCCTGGTATGCTCCGGTGTATCGCCTGATTACAGACTGGTGGAAATAGTGGAACTAAAGAACCACCCATTCTTCATAGCCACCCAGTTCCATCCCGAGTTCAAAAGCCGCCCAGACCGCCCCCACCCGCTATTCTCGGGCCTGGTGGCTGCCGCGCTGGATTATCAGAAGGGCAAAGCGAAGGCGAAGAAGTAAACAGATTTTCAGGCTGGCTGGATTAACCGGCCAGCCTGATTTGTAATTGGCATTTCGGGATTTCCATTCCGCCTGCGGCTCCATTCAAAGCGCGAAAGACCGAAAAACCTGTCACCCGAAACGCGGCTGCGGCGGCAGAAGCGCCCTCAGCTTGTCCCATAAGTCTTTTCCGCCACAAGTCACGCATAGACGAAGATGCAGGTCGTCGGGGTATTCCGCCATATGAACACCTTTGCTCTTATTGTTTGTTATATTGCGGGGCCAATCCTGAAGAATTTTGTTCACCCTAGGGGTGATGAATGGATCAGAGAAAGCACATCTTTCCAGTTGGAGCATAATCGCTAGGGACGCAAGGTTGCGGGCTGCTTCCAGCGCCATCCGCCAGTCCGCGCCCAGAAGAACCTCCCCGTATTCGAGTAGGTCACAAAATGACTCCACACAGCTGCGCGATGTAACACTCAGGTCGAGAAGAGTGGTGGAGTGGAAGAAATCGTTGCGCCGCTCCCGTCGTTTCGTCATGGCATCTTGTAGAGCCTTTATCTGCTGTAGATGGGCAGGCAGTCTTGCCGTAACCGATGCTTCTACATCCTCCAATACAACGTGGTAGTTCTTGAAGTACCCGCTAGACAGCTTATCAGTCCATGTAGGGTTATCAGTCAACAAGAAGAGCTTCGAAACCAGTTCCGAATAATCATCGCAGAGAATAAAAGCTATCTTTAGATACTGACCACCAAGGCGCCCGGTGTAATAAATCTCCACTCCGGCGCATATTTCGTCCATAAGGTAGGTCAGTGTCGGGTTCATTGGGCTAACGCCTCCCCCAGCAGTCGCGCCTCGAAGCGGGCCTTTGCCGCCTCCCATTCGTTCTCTGCTTCTTCGCGCAGTCGGCGGGTTTGTAGGCGGCGCAGATTTAACTCATCCACAACTTCTTGCTGTATATCTAAACTGGGGATCGGGATAAGAATATGCTTCAATTCCGTTTCTGTAATAGCGGGGTAGTTACCCCCGCTGCTGTGCTGAAGCATCTGTTGGAGACCTAGCGAGCTGCGCAGAACTGCCAATATATAGTGTGGCAAGAGCGATGAATCCGTATACTCATGAATGACAGCAAAACCGGTTGAGACGATGCATCTGTCAAATTCTGCATCAATATAGGAAATGGAACCATGATGCGGACGTGTGAGGCTTATGATAATGTCTCCTTGTCTTACAAGCATTCTAGCACGACTTGGCGCTTCGCTGGTTGGTATTTCGTTGCTGGTTATCTCGCCTGTTTCCCGGCTAACACCGCTAATTTCAATATAGCGAAACGTTTCTGTGTCACACATTGCCGGATCGAGTTGTGCTGTAGAGAAACGCACAATATCCCCAAGCGGTTTATTAGCCGTGCTCTTTGCCGCGTCCAGCAAATGCCTGAAGCGGGGATGATGGAAACAGGGGTCAAACCGCGCCTTGCCTACCTGGTTTAGCGTAACGGCATATGCGAGCCGGTTTTCCGAGTCCGGCACTGTGATCCCAAGCTTATCTAGAACAAAATCATCCATTCCGGCGAGCAGAGCCTCAGCCTGTTCAAGTTTGCGCCGCCATGAATCCCGCGCGCTCTCCATCTCCGCTACCATTTCCAGCTGAATGGACAAAGGGGGAAGAAGAATAGATAATGCTTCGACATCAGGCTTTGAAGTATTTGGTCTAACAGAAACGACATTCCATGTGCGCCGAATCTGTTCCTGAACCAATCTGCTACCCAAAATATAAAAAAGATACCTCTGGTCTGTTCCGGACTTTGCCCTTATAGCAAAACAGAAAGATGCGTATAAACTTCCATCCAGCTCCGCAGGCACAATCGCAACCTTGCCCGTAGTACTTCCGCACTGAACCATGATGGTGTCATTGGTCTTGACTCGCTTCTGCGACTGACTCGCTGTTAACGAAGGAATGTATTTGACATCTGACAAGTCGATATCGCCAGAAGAAAGTATGTTGGTAACACGGATAAATGCCTCTCCAGACTGCGAATCCGCCGCATAGTCCTCAGTCGGCATGAGTCCATAGTCAAGATGCTCGACCACGTTGCTTAGCCGGTCTATATCAAAGGATGATGCGGCGAGCGCTTTTTCAAGTGCAAGGAAACGTTCCTGATGAAAATATGGATCGAAACGCTTTGCCTGCAAACCATTGTGAAGTCGGATTGCGTATGTCATTCGGATTCCCGATCCATCTTCGCCCCGCTCTCGCATTATGATTCTCAATGCTTCACGCGAGTCGGGGCTTACACGAAAAAAGGTTCTGGGTTCCTGCAAAATTCCCCGTATTGCTTTACGACCTCGGGCAACTGGTTCTCGCATTTGCGACCCGTTGCGTCGTAGCCGATTTTCTCCGGCGCGGCCATGAAGATGGCCTCGTTATCACTGGGCTTCTCATCCGCCGCACGGCGGCGAAGGAACACGACGCTCGCCTTTACTCCTGCGCCAAAGTGAGCGAAAGCTGTCTGCGGCAGACTCACCACAGCCAGCAACTTAAACCGCTCCAACATAAAATCGCGGACGTATTGCAGACTGGAATTGGTGAGGATACCATCGGGTAATACAACAGCAGCGCGGCCTGTGCCTGGCTTAAGGAATTCCCATACCCGCTCAATGAAAAGGATTTCAGTTTTCTGATTCTTGCGCGGTCGCCGCTTGCCCTTGGCATCCTCCTGGTTGCCCAAGTAGAAATCAGGCAGGTATGGCCGCTCGGTGAGATTGATCTGTGAGCCGAAAGGTGGGTTGGTAAGTATCAGGTCGAAGCGGCCATCGCTAAACCCGTTGTTGCCGGTGCGCTCACGCATCCGCTCCAACCGATCAAGCGCATCCTCACCGGCAATGTTGCTGTGGCCGTCATCATGGAGAATCATATTCATCTTGGCCACACGCGCTATCTCGTCGTTGATCTCAATACCATATAAATTGCGCTGGGCAAATTCATGCCAATGGTTATAGTGTTCGTTGGTTCCCGGCACATGGTAGTCCGTCGCTGCCCGTCGCACGTGGTCAAGCGCGTAAAGCAGGAAACCGCCAGAGCCGCAGGCAGGATCAATGACCAGTTCATCTGATTTAGGGTTCATCATCTCAACAGCGAATGCGATGATTTCACGCGGGGTAAAATACTGCCCAAAGTTACCCTTGAAGAAACCATCCATGAACTGCTCAAATGCAACACCTTTCGTGTCGAGATCGGTTTTATTGAAACTGACACTCTCCATATGTGAAACGAGCGTACGCAGGGTGTCATCATCAATACGAATTGTATCTGTGAAAACAAGGGGGTCTTTCTTCTTGGCGATATCGTATATACCCTTAATTCGTTCGGCTAGCTGGCGGCTGGGCTCATGTGTCTTGATTTGGAACTCGTAGGGTTCGCCGTTCTTGCGCGGGGTCTTTTCGTCTTGAATCTTTACAAACAGCAGTTTGCATAGTTCACCGAAGGCCATCGGGGGCGAGAGGCGTCCGCCTCCCCAAAGAGTCTTATGGCATTTATTTATGGTGGCGATTAGACTTTCCTTGCTTACTGGTTGTATATCCTCGCTTGTGCCTTTGCGGAAGCGCCATTCCTCCGGCTTCCCATATTGGCGCGGCATGTCGGCGATGATATTCGCCTCGCGCTCCAGCACTCCGTATCTTTCGGTAAAATCAAGGAAGCGGCGTGTCTGCCCTGCAATGACCCCGACATACACCGCGCGGAACTTCGCCCAAGTGCCGTTACCGCAGGCTTGCTCGACGGCTTGCGCGAATTCGGCATCGGTCACGCCATCCCGCTTACATTCCAGAACAGCGAAAGGCCGCATGCGGGCATCGTCAGTGAAGACAACGAGATCGGCGGCGTCTTTGGGCGTACGGTCCGGGACAGTGACTTCTATGCCAATACGCGCCGGCTCATAGCCGCAACGAAAAATCAGCTCAGCCCAATATTCGGCGCGAACCTGTTCCTCCGGGTCTGCGAAGCGCTCCGTGTGATTCACTGCCACGTACGTGATGCGTTGTTTTGTGCCTTCGCCGCTCAAAGTAGCGTAGCCCTTGTTTATTGCCTGCTCAAGATATGTCATGTAAAGGCCTCATTTTAGCTCTTCTGTTTCTGCTACGCATATTATATGCTTCTTCAGTTACATCTTTCAAGCCTTTTGTGGTGTTTCGGGATTTGAATGGAGCCGCAGGCGGAATGGAAATCCCGAAACTAACCTGCCTAACGCCAAGTGAAAGACGGCGCAATCCCATCCCAATCTCCTCCCCGCCATCGGACTATCAGACCATCAAACCATCAGCCCAATCAAGCCCCCAATCCCAGCCTCATCCCCTTCAGCGTCTCAGCGGTTCAGGAGCAAACCAATCGGTCGCAAGACACCACTCATCCGCCTAACAGGCGCCTCCTTCCGGGCTTTCCACTTTACACTTTCAGCTTTCCACTAACCCCCCTGAGCTCAAAATCTCGCCTCCCCACAATCTGTGAACAAGATTTAATCAAAATATACCGGAAATTAGGCCAAATTCGGGGGTTCTCGTTGTCTTATAATTATGGAGGGATAGGTTACAGGGAATAGGGAACAGGGAACAGAAGGGAAGTGGTAACTCAAAACTCAGAACTCAACACTCGGGCTACCTTCCCGAAATGTTTTTCATTCATAAAACGAAATGCCTCCCACGCTCAATTCACGAGGGATTTCGTTCCTTCCGAAATGCTCAAATTTGCTCGCTAAATATATGGAACAAAACCGGCTTCAATAGGCAAATGGCAGTTGCATGCTGCGGGAACTTTTGAATGTGCTAAATTGGAAACTCTGATATTTCAGCCGTTCCCGCAGCATACCGAAAAGCCCTTCCCTAATTCATAATTCAGAATTCAGAACTCATAACTCCGGTTAGTTCTATCTGCGAACAAGAATCTTGTAGTTGTAGGTCATTTCCTTTTCGGCTCCCGCCGGAAGGGGGAATTCCCACTCGATTTCAGATTGCGGGTTAACTGCAGTGACTTTCTTTGCGACTTTGGTGATTTTGCCGCCCTCGCTGCATTCCGATGCCGTGCCTACGAGATACTTGTGCACGTTCAACTTGATGTCTGACGACTTCATGTTCTTGACCTTGAGCTTGCCATTGACCGTGACCTCATCAAAGTTTTCATAGCCAACCTTGGTGGTGTTTCGCTCGACCTCGATCTGTGACTGCTCAGCCCTGACATCCGTAGCCAGGGTCAGCCTGAGATTGGTTTTGCCCTTGGGCGGAGCGTATTTGAGAACGTCCTGCGCCATCGGCATAGACCCATTCACAGTAAACGCCGGAGCGGTGGTCCAAGGCTGTTTGGTGGTGTTATCAAGCCTGATCGAATGCCACACCTGCTCGGAATTGTCAGAAGTAGGCTTGTTATCGCTGTTGCTGCTCTGCACGTAACCCCGATCATCCAGCATTGAGCTATCGGGAATCTCCCAAAGATACACATGTTCATAAGGCACGGAATTGGTAAACACGGTATATCTCGCCCGATCTCCCTTCTTGAGAGTGACTTTCTGCTGGCGATAGAAATATAGGTCTTCGTTGGATTCACCCGGCATAGCCTGTCCGGTGTTATAGGCGGTTTCCGGGCTCCAAGATATTGAATCGCCACTATAGGCGGCCCGGTTTCTTGTGCTAAAGTAGTTGACAGATTGACTCATTGCTCCCCCGTATCCTCCACTGGAGGAAATTGCAGATTGCCCGTCAACTAGCGCCTTCACAAATTGCGCCACGCTCTGCTGCACCATCAGCGGGGCATATATGTCAGAATACATGAAGTTAGGATAGCCGACAACAAAAGAGACCTCCGCGTCCACAATATCCTCCACGTCGTTTAGCAGGACGGCTTCGAGGGTGATCTCCGCCAGCTTGTCGCTCTTAATGTTGATTAGATAGCTGGGGCTCCAGTTGAGACCTTTTTCCATATAAGCGAGCGTGACTTCAGCAGACGGCTCATTGCCGCTAATGCGAATCTTGGCGCTGCTGACGTCTCGCGACAGCTTCGTTTTCAGCGCGGCGCCCGCTGGCAGGCGTATGGATCGCACGTCGGCCTTGTTGAGCACAGCGATTTCGCCGCTGTCGAGCTTGATCATTACTACCGTACCGCGTGAATCATCATAAGGGCGATAGTTGCTGGACGAAAGCGCCGCAGCTTCTGGCTGACGGTCATCGGGGACTGATAGAATTGTACCGGTGATCTCATTAGCAGCTGTCGCGGCAGCAACGTAGGCAGCATTGCTGTAGGTGAGTGTTACTTTTTGCCCAACATTGGCTGCAAGAATCTGGGGAATGCTCAGCGAATCGGCCTCTTTTTCGATCTTGCCCTTATATGAAACAACTTCCTCGACTCGTCCGGCAGCGCTGGTTGTCCCAATCCAGAGCATGCCCAGCCCGGCGCTCGGCAGTTCCTCAAGAGCGGTCCAACCATTTTTGAGCTCGGCTTTCCCGGATTTGAACACGAACCCCAGGCCGTTCTTGAAAGCGGCTATGGTCTTGATGCTGGGCTTGACCACCGGAAGCGCCTCCTCCGCCGCCATCAAGGGCGCAGCCCAGGCGGCAATTGCAATTACCCAAACAAATTTCGTAAATCTCATCATGGAATCCTTTCCGCCGAATCCCAGACTCGCGTAATTTCACGGCCATGCAGGGAAACTCGGCTGCTAGCTATATATTAGACTACTCAACACCGCAACATGTCAACACTATTTTCAAAATAAGTTTCGGGCGATAAACTAACGATTGTTCGGGCGGATTTGCAATCCCCTCCCTTCCCTAATTCATAACTCAAAATTCAAAACTCAAAAGTCCCTCCCCCCGTTTTCTGCTATAATAGGAGTATGGATGCAAATATAATGGATACACTAAACGAGCAGCAAAAGGTTGCCGTTCTACATAACGAGGGCCCGGTGCTGGTTTTTGCGGGCGCCGGCAGCGGAAAAACGCGGGTTCTCACGTTCCGTATTGCCAACCTCATCAAGAACCACGGCGTGAAGCCCTGGAATATCCTCGCGGTAACTTTCACCAACAAGGCCGCCAATGAGATGAAGACGCGTATCGAGGCGCTTCTTGGCGAGGCAGCAGAGCGCATGTGGGCGGGCACTTTCCACGGCATCTGCGCTCGAATCCTGCGCGAAAAGGGCGAAGAAATCGGCATCGACCGCAACTTCACCATCTACGATGACAGCGACCAACTCTCGCTCATCCGCGAATCAATGGAAAACCTGGACATAGACCAAAAAAGCTACCAGCCGCGCGAAATCCTCAATTTGATCTCGCGCGCAAAAGAGCAACTGGTATTGCCCGCCGAGTTCGGCAAGCGCTATGTTGGCCACAAAGAAAACCAGGCGCGTAAGGTCTATGAGGTCTACCAATCCAAGTTAAACCAAAATCGCGCGCTGGATTTCGATGACCTCATAATGTATGCCGTCCTTCTGCTCAAAAACAAGCCCGCAGCGCTGGAACACTACCAGAATCGGTTCAAATATGTGCTGGTGGACGAATATCAGGACATCAACTACTCCCAGTATCAGCTCGTGACGCTAATCGCGGCGAAGCATCAAAATATTTTCTGCGTAGGTGACGATGACCAATCCATCTACCGCTGGCGAGGCGCGGATGTTGGCATTATTCTGCAGTTCGAAACCAACTACCGCAAAGCCACCGTCTACAAGCTGGAGCAAAACTACCGCTCCACAAAAAAGATTCTGGAAGCGGCGCACCACGTGGTAAAGCGCAACCTCGGCCGCGCGAATAAGAAGCTTTGGACGAATAACGACGAAGGCTGCAGCATTGAGGTCATTGATTCCGCCAACGAGCTTGACGAAGCCGCCAACATCGCGCGCGCCATTCAGGATGGGGTAACATTCGGCGGCAGCCGCGAATACTCAGATTTTGTTGTGCTCTACCGAATGAACGCCCAGTCGCGCGTGTTTGAAGAGGCAATGATCAACAGGCGCATCCCGTATCGGCTGATTGGCGCGGTGCGGTTCTACGAAAGGCGCGAAGTCAAAGACATTCTGGCATATATGCGCCTTGCGCTGAACCCTTACGAGAGCGTAAGCATCCGGCGAGTGATCAACATGCCCGCGCGCGGAATCGGGCAAACATCATTCGCAAGGCTCGATGGTTTCGCGGCTAATCAGCAGATCACTCTTTTCGAAGCGCTGAAGCGGATCGATGAAGCGCCGGATATCCCCAAACGCGCAAGCGCCGCAATGGCTAAGTTCGGCGAAATCATATCCCACCTGCAAGAAATTGCCGAAAATGTCTCAGTTCGCAGGCTTACGGAAGAAATCCTCCATGTCTCTGGCTATTTGCAGGCGCTCAAGGATGACACCTCGATGGAAAGCCGGAGCCGCCAGGACAACCTGGACGAGCTACTATCGGTGACTGAACAATATGATATGGGCGGCGGCGACACCAATCTGCGCAATTTCCTGGAGCAGGTCGCGCTTATATCGGATATTGACACCTACGACGAATCCGGCAATGCGGTCACAATGATGACCCTGCACTCAGCCAAAGGACTCGAGTTCCCTGTGGTCTTTATGGCTGGTATGGAAGAGGGACTTTTCCCGCACAGGCGATCAACCGACGACCCCGACGAGCTCGAAGAAGAGCGCCGCCTCTGCTACGTGGGCATGACCCGAGCACGCGAAGAGCTGAAGTTCACCTATGCGCATCAAAGAATGCTGATGGGCACAATCCAAAGAATGGACCGCTCGCGCTTCCTCGCCGAAATCCCTGAAGAGCTCTTCGCCGAGCCGCTGGTGAAATCCAGACGCCAATTGTTCAAACCAAGCCCGTCGACAGAATCATCGGCATCGGACACCAAATGGCGCAAAAGCTACAAACCCAAGCGCGCCTCTGGAGTAGCCACATTCAGACCTGGCGCAAAGGTGATGCACGATTCATTCGGCAAAGGCGTAGTGCTAAATTCCACCGGCGTAGGCAGCGAAGAACAAGTAACAGTAGCCTTCGACGGCGAAGGCATAAAGAAGCTAAACGTAGTTTACGCGAAGCTGGAGACTGCATAAATAATTGTCCGGCTATAAAAACAGTGTTCGGGCTGGTCGTCGGCGGCTTCGGCAGCGAGCCTGACTGCAATCGAGAGATAACAGTTGGCGGCTTCGGCAGCGAGCCTGACTGCAATCGAGAGATAGTGCAGAATTCACTGCTGCCGAAGCAACGAAAATCGAGAGATAACAGTCGGCGGCTTCGGCAGCGAGCCTGACTGCAATCGAAAGATAGTGCAGAATTCACTGCTGCCGAAGCAACGAAACCACGAGGGAGTTCGTTCCGGGCTCTCTGCTATTGTCCCTTCCCGACTGCGGACTGTCGACTGTTGACTGCGTACCTTCCTTCCGGTATAGTTAATCTATGATAGATTACACAAAACTCAAAGCGTATATTTCTGAGCTGGGCGGGGTTGTGATTGGGTATTCCGGCGGGGTGGATAGCGCCCTGCTCGCGAAAGCCGCCAATGATGCGCTCGGCGAAAAAGCCGTGTGCGTGCATATAGAAAGCTGCCTGGTGCCGGAAGCTGAAACGCAGGACGCAATTGCGCTGGCCGAAGAGCTCGGGCTGAACCTTGTGAGGCTGCAGGCGGACGCGCTCGCAATTCCGCACGTTGCCGACAATGAGCCAGACCGCTGCTACCACTGCAAAATGGCGCTATTCACCAAAATTGTGGATATTGCCAAAGAGCGCGGTTTGCCGTATGTATTGGACGGCGCAAATGTTGATGATGCGTCTGACTACAGACCCGGAACCAAGGCGACAGCCGAGCTTGCCGTTCGCAGCCCATTAAAGGAGCTTGGGCTGACCAAAGAGAGTGTGCGGGCGATTTCGCGGGATATTGGCCTGCGCACCTGGAATAAGCCGTCTTACGCGTGTTTGGCCTCGAGGGTTCCTTACGGCACGCGCCTGACCGTGGATATTCTCAAGCAGATAGAGGGAGCCGAAGTGGCGCTGCGAAAGCTCGGGTTCGCGCAGTTCAGGGTGAGGCATCATGGCGATGTTGCGAGAATTGAGCTGATGCCCCTTGATATGGAGAAAATAACCACGCAGGCGATGCGCAGGCAGATTGTGCTCGATTTCAGGAAAATTGGCTATACTTATGTTGCGCTGGACCTGGCGGGCTACCGTTCGGGCAGCATGAATGAGGTCTTGAACACCGACGAAGGCAGTGAGGAGTAGTAACTGAGTTATGGATGTTGGTTCATTAAGAAAACTGCTGGAGAGCGTGCAAGGCGGCGAGGTCAATGTTGACGATGCAATGCAGCGCCTGAAAATGCTGCCCTACGAGGATTTAGGTTTCGCGAAACTCGATAACCACCGCCACCTTCGTAATGGCTGCCCGGAAGTTGTATTCTGCCAGGGCAAGGCCATCGAGCACGTGGTAGAGATTATGAAGCGGCTGTATGCCGCCAATGGACATGTGCTGGGAACCCGCGCGGACAAAAGCGTTTTCGAGGCTGTAAGCGCCGAGCTGCCGGAAGCCAAATATAACCCAATGGCCCGGATAATTTCGCTGGGCGAGCCATTGCGCTCTGAGCAAGAGGTTGCCGCTGATGAAAAGTATATTATGATAGCCTGCGCAGGCACCGCCGATATTCCCGTGGCCGAGGAAGCCCTGGTAACCGCAAAAGCCCTCGGAAGCCGCGTGGAGAAAAGCTACGATGTTGGAGTGGCGGGGCTGCACAGATTGCTCGACCAGAAAGATATGCTTCTCGGCGCAAATGTTGTGATAGCCATTGCAGGAATGGAAGGCGCGCTTGCAAGCGTGGTCGGAGGGATGGTTAGCAGACCCGTGATAGCAGTGCCGACAAGCGTAGGCTACGGCGCAAGCTTCGGCGGTCTGGCCGCTCTGCTTTCGATGCTAAACTCCTGCGCCTCCGGTGTAAGCGTGGTAAACATAGATAACGGCTTCGGCGCAGGCTATTTGGCGCATATGATAAATGGGTGTTAGGTGTTAGGTGATGGGTGTTAGAAGGGATAATACACAGCGGACAGCCGTTCCCTTCTCCAACACCTAACCCCCAGCACCCAACCCCAAAAATGCAATAGAGAAGCTCATTAGGATGCTCAAAGATTGGTACCGTAAGAAAGAGGTTGTTTTGAAAGTTGCATATTTCGATTGTTTTGCCGGAATTAGCGGGGATATGACCCTTGGGGCGCTGGTGGATGCCGGAGCGGATTTCGAAAGCTTGAAGCGGGAATTGACTAAGCTTTGTGTTAAAGATTATGAGCTGAAGTTAGACAAAGTTGTAAAGCACGGCATTACCGCGGCGGACATTACAGTCGATATTAAGCATAATAGCGAGCGCCGCCCCGGCCGCAGCTATTCCGAGATTAAGCGAATGATCGAAGAAAGCAAGCTCAGCGATAGGGTTAAAAACCAGGCTGTTGCAGTGTTCAAAAGACTGGGTGAGGCTGAGGCAAAAATTCACGGCAAGAGCATCGAAGAAATTCACTTTCACGAGGTGGGCGCTGTTGATGCGATAGTGGATATAGTTGGCGCGTGTATATGCCTGGAGCTGCTTGGCATAGATAAAGTTTTTGCGAGCCCGGTTCCGACCTTTCATGGCATGGTGAACATTGCCCATGGCGCATTTCCCCTACCCGCCCCCGCAACCGCTGAGCTCCTGAAAGGCGTTCCCTGGCAAGAGCTTGGCATAGAAGGCGAAATTATTACCCCAACCGGCGCGGCGATTCTGGCGCAGTTCGCCGAAAGCTTCGGCCCAATGCCCGCAATGACCACCAATACCATAGGCTACGGCGCGGGCAAGAAGGATTTCGGCATGCCAAATGTGCTGCGAGTTGTGATTGGCGAGCAAGGCAGCCATAAGCATGGCGAGTATAAGTCTGTTCAAGTTATTGAGACAAACATAGACGATATTAGCCCGCAAATTTATGAAGTAGTAATGGAAAGGCTCTTTGACGCTGGCGCGCTGGATGTATATATGACCCCTATTCAGATGAAGAAAAACAGGCCCGCCGTGCTGCTTTCGATAATCTGCGCGCCATCTGATACAAGCAAAATGACCGATGTGATCTTCGAAGAAACCTCCAGCATAGGCGTGCGCATTTCCAACCAGCACAGAACATGCCTGCCGCGAGAGATGATTATTGTCGACACCAAATTCGGCCCGATTAAATTAAAAGTAGCGAAGAAAAACGGTGAAATTGTCAATGCTCAGCCGGAGTATGAAGACTGCAAGGCCGCAGCCGCGAAGCATGGAGCCGCGCTCAAAATGGTGCGAGATGTGGCCATTTCTGAGTTCCTAAAGAGCGTGTGATGAACTACCAGGCGCCCGTTGTAAACCATATAGCCCCCGTTACAAAAATGTTTTCTATAGGTAAGTAAGGGGATTGCAAATCCCAAATGGCCAATGCGGGCGAGATTGCAAATCTGCCCGAACAGAAGGGCTTCGGGACGAAAAACTGTCCCGAAGCATATCCTTGTTCACTTTGTTTATAAACGAACCACGGCTCAGCGGGAGCTATGCCCTCCCCCTCTGTTCCCTATTCCCTATTCCCTGTTCCCTACCCTTCGGTTTGCGCTACCAAAGGAGTGATTGCGGCGTCGAGAGAGTCATCTGTGTTGCCGATGTTGACATCTTTGAACAGGCGCCAGATTTCCTCGTGCTCGGCGGTTTCGCCCGGGTCGAGAAGAGTCAGCGCGCCGAGGGATTCCAGCTCTATGAAGTCGCCATCGGTGTAGGTTTCGCAGTTGCAGCCCATGTCAGGGAAATCGCAGCAGTCGCAATATGGGAAACGCTTCACGAATAGCGTGCCCTGGCGGTGGTATGCAGCCCATTCCTGCTTGTCTGCAACGCCTATCTTGTTGGGATATTTCTTAGCAGAATCCGTGCTCAGGCAGATATACTTTTTGCCCAGTCGCAGGCGGGAATCGCTGAGGTCGGTGAAATACCACATTACCAGCGGCCTTGCCGGCAGAAGGTAGTCATCGTGCGATACAAACGGTTCATTCGGGATAATGACCGTGCCGCCGCCGTTCATAATGCTCAGCGCCCAGGGTGAAATCTCAATTGGCCAAGCGCCAATGTTCGTGACAGCATGCGAAACAGTGACCTTTGTGCCGTTCGGTTCGAGGGTTATAAGCATCTCTTTTTGGATGCCGCTTTTGTCTTCAGCGGGCGGGGTCACGCAGACGCTGTTCTCACCAATCACCTCAGCCGCAACCGGCGCATTATCCGGCATGTAGCTTCTCGGCAAAACTTCAGGCGCATGCCAAAGCCTATGGCCGCCCATCGGACGCCAATCGCCATACTCCGTGCTCACCTTAGTGTCCAAATCCAGCTCGGCGAGCATATTGGTTCCGCCAACGAATCTGTAGCAGATGATGCGCGGGCCCATGTCTTTAGTTACAAACACCTCCACGGCGCCATTTGATAGCTTGTAGCAATCGCCAAAGTGCGAATATTTCTCGATCCCGATGTTAACCGGCATAGCAGTCCCTCCAATATAACTTAGTTGTCTTAAGTCTAATTCGACATTGGATGCGTTTGTCCCTTCTTTGATGATTAGGGAAGGGAATTTATCACGAAAACACGAAATGCCGAAAATGCGAAAAGGGATAACCCTTGCATCAATTTACGGACGCATCGGGGATTGCGTCCGAACGGCGAGCCAGATATTAAGAAGCAAGGCGCTTGAGCCGATAATCTTTATGAAATGCAATAATCAGGCGATGGAAGATGAAGATGAGTAAACCTTTAACAACAGATAATCTTACCAAACAATATAAACTCGGCAAAAAGCAAGGCGCTAAGACCGCGCTGGATTCGCTTTCGATTGAGGTGCCGGAGGGTGTGATTTTCGGATTTCTCGGCCCGAATGGCGCTGGGAAAACCACTACTATAAAGCTGCTGCTGGATTTCATGCAGCCAACAAGCGGCTCAGCATCCGTCATGGGTCTGCCTACCAGCAATCCTGCTACTCGGAAGTTGGTCGGATATCTGCCTGAAGAACCGTATTTCCATCGGTTTTTGAAACCAATTGAGGTGCTTTCGATGCATGCCGCGCTTGCCGGCGTGGCAAAACGGGAGATTCCCAAGCGGGCTTCTGCTGTATTGGAACGAGTTGGAATAGCTGAGTATGCTGACACGCCGATCTCCAAGCTCTCAAAAGGGCTCACGCAGAGGGTCGGAATCGCGCAAGCGCTGATTGGGGATCCCAAACTGCTGATTTTGGATGAACCTACCTCGGGCTTGGACCCGATTGGCCGCAGGCACACTACACAACTTCTGGTAGACCTCAGAAACGAGGGGAAAACCATATTTCTAAGTTCACACGTGCTAAGCGAGATAGAAAATGTGTGCGATATGGTGGCAGTGCTGAAACGCGGCAAGCTTGTGGCGTATGGCGAGCCTGATAAGGTGAGAAGCGAAGAGTCATTTGTAATGGTTCAAACCTCCAAACTCCACCCTGAAACACATGAGCGGCTGCGGTTCCTGGACGTCATAATCGAACCATTCAATGACACCGCATTGCTCAAGTTTGACCGCAATAACTTATACAGAGTTATGCTCGTATTGGAAGGCCTCAGTCTTCCTGTATACAACATAAACACCCAGCGGGAGTCTTTGGAAGAGGCCTTTCTGCGGTTGGCAGCGTGAGAGACCAGGTGTTGGGTGTTGGGAGCTGGGTGTTAGTGGGGAAGGGAATATTTGACATGAGAAAAATCTGGGTTGTAGCGAAGATGTCGCTGTTGGAAAATAGCCGAAAGCAAGTTTTTCACGTGCTGTGCCTGGTGATGCTTGCGCTGATCGCGAGTTCCATGCTGCTTTCGATATTCACCGAGGGCGTCAGGCTCAAGATTCTCAAGGATATTTGCATGACCAGCATTCTCTTCGGAGGATCGGCGCTTGCTATTGCGCTGGGGTCGATGGGAATTCCAAACGACGTGGAATCGCGCACAATTTATCCGATTTTCGCCCGCCCAATAAGCAGATCGCAGTATATCACAGGCAAGTTTCTAGGTACCATGCTCACGGTTTTTCTGGGAGTTCTAGCGATGACCATTGTATTTGCAGCGCTCATCGCGTCTTTCAATGGCGGTTTCGACCCCTATCTGCTGCTCGCGGTTGCGTTTACGCTGCTCGAGGTATGCATAGTAGCTGCGATTGCCACCACTATATCGGTTTTCGCCTCGCCTGCGGTAACAGCAGCGTTCACATTTATGATATATATCTGCGGTACCATCAAGATCGGTTACTTCGGCGGCATGATCGAGCGCACAGCGGATGGAATCTCGAAGAGTCTCTTCGGCGTAATCTACCACATTCTCCCTAATCTGGAATGCTTCAATCTGAAGGCATCGCTGGTTCATCACGACCCAGTGCCTGCTTCATACCTGGCGCAGGTCGCAGTCTATGGCCTCTGCTATTCAGCTTTTGTGCTGTTTATAGGCATGGTTAAGTTTGGGCGAAGGGAAGTGTGATAAAAGTGGAGAGTGGAAAGTGGAGAGTGGAAAGTAGGGAAGGGAAGGGATTTCGTTGCGCGAGGCTTGTTTTGGCTTTCATGCTGGGGGTGCTTTTGGCTGGGGTGGCGGCTTGGGCTGAGGATGGTGAGCGGCTGGCTGGGCACCATTGGGAGGGCACAGAGTATATTGGAGAAATTCGGCTGCAGATTGGCTTGATGGCAATTATCTCGTGCACGATGCTTGCTGGCTATTATCTGCGTAGGGTCTTGAAGAATAGGAACGAGCGATGAAACGAAAGCTAATCGTCGCCAGCCTGGCGCTAGTCATGTTCAGCGGTTTATGTATACTCGAAAACGCTATAATAATCGCTAAGCCAAAGGAAGCCAATGCGAAGGGCGCTTCGTCTGTCTATATGCTTGCGGGAGAGTTCAGAACTGTGTTTGCGAACCTGCTCTGGATAAAAGCAGATAATTATCATGATGAGTATGTTCGGCGCAATTCGGACTGGACCAAGAATGAAGACCTGCTGGGAATGATGAACCTGATCGTTGCGTTGGACCCGCATTTTGTGGAGGCGTATTCCGTGGGCGCTTCGTTATACGCAAGTGGCTCAGGCGGCAATAAAAGGGCATTCAAGTGGCTGCAGGAGGGCATCAAGAACAATCCTCGTTCGTGGGAGCTTCATAGAGACATCGCGATTATGTGCGTGAGGCATTTTGACAGCCCACGCCCTGCTTTCATCCATGCGCAGTTGGCCGAATCTTATTGCGAAGACAGCTTCTATAAAGAATCATTGAGGAAGCTCGTGCGCACAATCCAAAAAGAGATTGATGAGAGAGAAAAAAACAAAGCGCTCTAAGTCCTATTTCTTCGCAACCGCAGCAGACTTGCCGCCTTTCACAAAAATCACGTTGAGCTTATCCAGGAAATGGCTCTTTTCGTTCTCCGCGAGCAGCAGTTTGGCATCATCATCGGCAATAACAGGATCGCTGCCCTTATTGCCCCCATAAACCGCAACAGCCTTTACAACCACCGGATTCGACCCACAACGCCAGTTTTTGCGTGCCTCATCGAGAGATTCAACATACGATGCAATGCCGTGCTCTTCCACGTAGTCGTAATCAACCTTGACCGTACCCCACACCTCTGTGCCGTCCGTCCGGCGCACCTTCGGGCTCATGCTCCTTTGCAAATCGAACCCCGTAACGTCGATAATCACCGCAGTATAAGGCTTGCCAGGCTCCGATGGTTTGGCCGCCTGGTTCTGTGTTGGTTCAGGACCAGACTTGGCTCCCTCACCATCCTCGCACATAACCGCGCCGCTCGCCATCAACCCTAAAACACACACCACAGAAAAAATATACCTACTGTGCATAAGTCATTCCACCCTTCCATGATAATCTCAGTTAGCAAGAGCTTCAAGGCTCGGCGGGAGCCTCGTGCTTCGACAGAGCTCAGCATGCCCTCCCCTTGGTTATTCCCTCTCTCAATAGCTTCAAAAGCCCGAAATTATACCGGTTTCATAAAAAAACGAGCCCCCCAACAAAGATATAGCTTCATTACAAGGTTCGATATCTGATTAAATCGCGGCAGGCTTATAGTTTGCCGTCCTTTACAATAATGACGTTGAGCTTATCCAGAAACCCACTCTTGGCATTTTCCGCCAATAGCAGCGTCGCGTCTTCGTCAGAGATCACAGGGTCTGAATTGAACTGCCCGCCCGCTCTGCCTATTGCCTTGATTATAAGAGGGTTCGTGCCGCAACGGCCATTTGTCTGCGCGCTTTCCAGCGACGTCACATAGGAAGCGATTCCTTTTTCCAGCACGAGTTCAGCAGGAGCATTCACGGAGCCCCAAACCTCTGAACCGTCTGCCCTGCGGATCTTCGGGCTCATGCATCGGTCGATTTTATAACCCATGGAATCAATAATAACCGATGTGTAAGGTTTCGTGGAGGCCGCGCGCTTAGCCGTCTCAAGTATTTTGAACTCCGGCCTGACGTTGACTTTGACGGCCTCAGATGCAACGGCCTTCTCGACTTGCTTTTGTTCTCTATTCAGAAGCGCGGCGCCAACGCCGTTCTGACCGAACATTTTAGCGCGTATCTCAACGATAATCATCGTGTCACCTTCGACAACTTCCTTGGTAGTCTTAGTGACTTCCACATTCTTAACATAGCCCTCAATGGTCTGTCGAATGGTGGCATCTTCCATGTAATCTCTGCCAATGGCGTCGAAACTGATTGCCGTCCCCTCTATCGCAGATAAAAGGTTTGCTACGGCCGCCATCCTGGCGTAACCCTTGGCTTTAAGATAGGCGCGCGCCCTATTCGGTTCGTCCTTAACAGACGGCATAGCGCCCTCACCGGTGGAGATGTAAACCAAATTAGTCCAATCTATACGATTATTCTCATTAAGTTTCTGAACACTCGGCCCGCCAGCCAAACATTGGGAAGCAATCACCAAACTCATTGCCAAAATTGCCATCACAACTATCTTTCGCATAACCATACCTCCCACTATAATTAGATAAAGGCCAAAGCTATCAAGCATGCCTCTCGATTGTAATTACCATGGACGCAATCCGCTCCCGCCCATTACTAAAATATTTAGCTAAATTGTTAGCAACTCCTCCTTAGGAGCAAAAACCAGTATAATTACCAGGTATCCGGCAAGTTTTGAGGCGATAATCAATTCACTTTTTGCCAAACATTCCAAGTAAGAGTTCACTCTTGGTGAGAAACAAGAATAACCCAGCATCCTGAGCTCTGTCGAAGGGCGCGGTCAAGTTTAGTCACATGTCTCTTCGCAGCCGCATACTTCGACGGAGCTCAGCATGCTGAAAATGTTCTCACTATTAACTCTTACCAACTTGATACATGCGGCTCTATCTGCTATCCTGATTGCAGTGACTGAGTGCGCAGTCTTATCAACCTCAATAATATAGGTGATCTACTATGAAAAAATGGATTCTGCTTTTCGTTCTCATTGCCGCTCTTGCCGTTACTTCCAAATGGGAATCAGGAACACCAACCGGCCCGGAACGCGAAGAGCTGGATATATCGCCCGTCAGGCCGACGGTCGGCAAAGCCACGCTTGTGCCGGGCCGAGTGGTCGAGCTTCAGATGAAAAATGGCAAGATAGAGTTTGTGCTATTCGAAAAAGATTGTCCTCTGACAACCAAACGCATAAGCGACCTGGTTGCCGCAAAGGCCTATGACGGGGTGAAGTTCCCGCGTGTTGAAGGCTGGATTGTGCAGACAGATAACGCTAAGAGCAACGTGCCCAATATGAATGTCGAGGTCCTGGATCGGCTCAAGAATGTTGTTGGAGCAGTCGGCATGGCTCGCAAGGTCAAGTATGATACTAATGTCAGCTCGTTTTATTTCCTGAAGCGCCCGGCGCATCATTTGGACAGGGAGTATACGGTTTTCGGCCAGGTGATCAGAGGCATGGATGTGGTAAATAAGATCAAGATAGGTGATGTGATACAAAGCGCGAAGGTTAGATCCCTTACGCCGGAAGATAAGTTGCTTCTCAAGAAAGCGCTTTCTTCTGCTAAATAGCCATTGGGAGACGGGCAAGAAGCGGCGGAGAATCCACCCAGGAGAGATTAAGCAAGATTGAGTTTGATGGCTTATCATGCTGCTCATCCTTCGAGAGCCTCAGGATGGCGAGTTGGGGCCTCAGGATGGCGAGTTGGAGCCTCAGGATGGCGAAGAGAACCACAGCGTGGCTCTCCACTCTCCGCTTTCCACTTTCTGGTCCCTTCCGGGCTCTCCGCTCTCCGCTTTCCACTTTCTGGTCCCTTCCGGGCTTTCCACTCTCCGCTTTCCACTTTCTGGTCCCTTCCGGGCTTTCCGCTCTCCGCTTTCCACTTTCTGGTCCCTTCCGGGCTTTCCGCTTTCCACTTTCCACTCCCCTTCAAACAAACCCGATCCTGTGCTGTGCCTCTTCAAAGAGGCATCTGGCGATATCGGCGGCTACTCGGGCGTTGTTCTTTAGCAGGGCGATGTTGCAATCGGTGGTTTTGCCCTTGGAAAGCTCCCCCACTTTCTTGAGCAGATACGGGGTCAAATCCTTGCCCTTGATGGCGTTTTTCTGGGCTTCATCTATTGCCTTGCTTATGAAGATGTCCGCGAGAACTTCGTCTGCCTTGGGGACTGGCACGGCGATGAGTGTGGCGGTGCGCACACCGGATGCGGCGCCGGCTGCCTTGGCGATCTCGGCAACATCGCGTGCGCCGTCTGCCTTTGGAATGTGAATGCCGGTCACGCGGGAGTAAAATGCGGGAAATTCATCGGTCTCGTAGCCGTAAACAGGCACGCCGTGGGTTTCGAGCCATTCGACCGTCGCGGGAATGTCTAATATGGCCTTTGCGCCGGAGCAGACAACTATCACAGGCGTGCGAGCGAGTTCCCAGAGGTCCGCGGAGATATCAAAGGTCTCGCAAGCCCCGCGATGCACCCCGCCAATGCCGCCGGTAGCCAGCACAAGTATCCCGGAGGACATTGCAATGCGAGCGGTAGCCGACACGGTAAACCCGCCGTCAGTTTTCTTAGCTACGGCATACGGAATATCCCTTAGTGTAAGCTTCGGAGCCTTACCATCGCTGAGTTTTTCGATCTCTTCTTTAGTAAGACCGACCTTGATGCGGCCGTCGATCATACCGATGGTCGCAGGGGTCACATCGGCCTCGCGAATAATCTCCTCCATCGCAAGCGCCGTCTCCACATTCAGCGGAGAGGGCAGGCCGTGGGCTATAAGAGACGACTCCAACGCCACCACCGGGTGATTGCGGTTCATTGCAGACGATACTTCATTTGATATATCAAGCGGATTTTGCATGTATTACCTCCATTGTGTTTACCATTATATATTGTACTGTGAGGGGCATTTGTCCTTCATATCAAATAATGATTACGGGCTTCATCAGAGATTCACCCGAACAAATATTGGATCGCCCTGGAAATCTGTTCCAGGGCGCAGGTATTGCGGAAATCTATTCCGCCAGCGTA
>JAPLCU010000089.1 GCA_026392045.1 Armatimonadota bacterium | reverse complement strand
GCGGCTACTAGCCAAGTCGTAGTTGATCTATTTTTCTGTCTTCCGCTTGTTGTCGGAGTACATACTCTTTGATCTTTTGCTCGTCTTTGCCGACTGTGGATACAAAGTACCCGCGTGCCCAGAACTGCTCGCCGTTATAGTTTCTCTTCTTGCCAGCATAGTTCCGGGCTATGTGGATCGCGCTCTTGCCTTTGATATATCGGGCGCGTGTCACATTACTGGAATCAGGCGGCCATTCTGGCGGCCTCAAGGATGGCGGGCGTTCTTCTGTTGAGCACCGCCGATCTGAGATGCGCTACCGGTTCGATTCCCTCGAGTTTCCAGCGCATACCTGGTAACTTGAACCGTCCGTGGCCGTACTGCTTGCATGCGCTCTCCACCGACCCGCTGCCTATTGTGTAGCCGAGCTTCGTTGCGCCTGACCCAAGTCTTGGCTTTGGATGAACCCTCACCATACCAGGTGTTGGCGACTTCCCACAGATGGTGCTTGGCGTGATAGAAAGTCCACAATCTCTATCGCACCGCCGGGCCAGAAAGTCCTCGCACGTCTCATATGTACTGCTCCAGGATTTTGCAACATTCAGGCAGCGATTTGTAGGGAGGTTTTCTCCCCGATCGCCAGCCAGTGCACCTCCATCGGCGTCAGATAACCCAACGCCGAGTGAATCCTCTCAAAGTTGTAGTAGTCAACATATTGACTGACCGCTACCTCCAGTCCACCAAGGCTCTCCCATTCGGTGAGCCATATACACTCTTCCTTGAGTGTCCGGTGAAATCGCTCCAGCCGACCGCAGCTTTGCGGGTGCCGGACAGCAGTAACCACATCATTGATCTTCATCCGCTCGACCATCGCCTTGAACGACCAGGCGGTGAACTGGCTTCCACGATCGTGAATCAAGCTCAACTCCACTGGTTTGCCGTCTCCAAAAGCCCGGTCCAGTGCGATCGCCAGAGCATCTTTTGCGTCTTCCGATCGGCAGGTCTTCCGAATCACATGCCCCACGATCCTACGATCATATAGGTCAAGCACACTCGTCTGCCATACCCACCCGTCTAACTTTTTGTAGATCTTCGTCGCATCAATCTGCCAGCCCTGATTCGGTCGCTCTACCTCCGGTGGCCGCTCCCCGGGCGTTCGCCCCGTGTCCTTCACCGAACCGGTCTGCGCAAGCCCCGTTTCCCTCATCCACTTGCGCACCCTGTGTGTACCAACCAGGTGGCCGGCTCGCACGAGTAACGCATGGATCCGCCGATACCCATAGGTTATGTGCTCCTCACTCAGCCTGCGAGCTGCCTTCCGCCACACATCCTCCGCGCGCCCCTCGCAGACCGGCGCTGTATGAGTCACGCCTTGGCGCCTGGTCTCATATCGCCACAGACTGGTCCGGCTGATGCCCATCGTTTGGCAAAACTCCTCCTGACTAAGAATATGCCGCGATTCCGCCCACATCATTGCCACCGAACCCTTCGCTACAGCAAGCGTGTTTTTTTTAACAACTCAATCTGCGCTGCCTGCTTACCGCAAAGACGTTCAAGCTCGGCTACCTTCTCCTCCAGCTCACGCTCATGGCCCGACGGCCCGTTGCTGCTGAACGCTTCCAGCAGCGCGCCGTTGGCCTGGTCCCGCCATCGGTAAAGCTGGCTCTCCGCTACCTTGATCCTCCTGGCCTGCTCCGTCAGCCCTACCTCGCCACGGACCACAGGCATGATCGCCTGAAGCTTCTGCTCCGCGGCCCACTTCCGTCTGTCCTTCTGCATCTTATCAACTGCCCCTTTCCAATCCCTGGAGCAGCCATTCTACCACGGCGGCAGTGAAACATAGCCCAATGTTACAACACGATGAAAAATCGCGCGGTATGTTCACCATTAGTGAACAACACCTCCCTAAGACTTTGTTTCACCTAAGACCGTAGCAGTATAACATTGCGTTTGTCCTTCGAAGCAAACCGACCT
>JAPLCU010000087.1 GCA_026392045.1 Armatimonadota bacterium | reverse complement strand
GCCGTCGTGCTCTGGGCGCCAAGATAGTTCGTCGTTCCAGTGAATATGGGGTTTACGGCAGTTGTGTAGCTGAGTGTCTGCTTCAATACCCCGTTGACGTAGTAGGCGCACGTCTTTGCCGTCTTGTCGTAAGCAAATGCCACATGCGTCCATGCGCTGCTGGGGATGGCCACGCCGGTAGTTGTCTGCGAAGCAGTCGTGTTGCCTGCAATGTTCACATTGAATGTGCGCAAGGCTTCGGTTCCACCAATCTGGATTCGCAGAGCCCCGGCTCCCGTGCCGGTATTGTAATACAAATACTTGCTGGCGGTGTCCTCCGGATAAACCCACATAGACATCGTACACCCGGTGTAAGTGCCGGTGATGGTGGGCATTGCGACACGTTGAGCATAAGTATTGGCAGTTGTGCCAAACCGCAAGCAGTTATTAACCAGGCCTGCAGTCCATCCTGTAATCGTCGACATGCCGCTCACCGTGCCGTTTCTTGCGTTGCCGGACCAGTCATAGGCAGAGGTTCCGCTGGTCTCATCGAACTTATAGTAAACTATGAAGTCAGTGGTGATGAATGTTGCCGATATTGCATGGTCGGCAAGTGTGATGTTGGTGAATGTATAGGTGGTAAGCGCACCCTTGTTTACTCCATCTACAACGACATTGGATACTCGATAGCCCGGATCAGCGGTTATCGTGAACGTCTTGTCAGCCCCGGAGATCACGGAAATAACCCCTGACGGGCTGATTGTTCCGTTATCGCCTGCGGTCGCCGTGATTGTGCAGAGCTGACCGAATGCAGCCGAGATCGTATGGTTTGCGGTGACGTTGGAGAACGTGTAGGTGGATATAGCTCCCTGAGACACATTATCCACTTTTACATCAGCGATGAGGTATCCCGCGTTCGGTGTGATAGTGAATATCTGGCTTCCGCCGGGATTCACAGGCGTTGGCTCCTGCTGACGCAGTGATAATCCAGTCTGTTGTCAAGAACTTAGCGGTCAGATCCGCCTCCAACTGCTGCCGCTCGCCGGTGACGGGGACATCGGTCAGAGCTACTTTGTAGACGAAAACATCGCCGATGTTGCCGTTAAATGTTGTCCATCCATCGGGGTTGTTGCGCCCAACATTGATGTAGCTCCAGAAACCAGTGGCGCCGCCGTTCCACTTCGGATCCAGTAAGATCATTGCGCTTGTGCTCGTGATATTCATGATTAGAACGCCGTTGGCCCATACTTTATATGTGCCGTCCGGCTGCACGATCAAGGTCAGTATAGTTATCTGGCCGTCAGGAATGGCTGTGGCGCTTTCATTCTGAACGTCGTTGCGCTTGACCAAGACTTGGCCAGTGTTGTTTCTTACACCTATTACCAGGCGGTTGTAGAAAATATCTACGCAAGATATCCAGGATGTGCTGATGCCATTGCGTAGTGGTTTCACAGCCACAACAATAGTCGCGCCGTTGATCGTAATCGGCGCGGTGTAAGCCCCCTGCAAGAATCCATCGCCGTCGGCGTAGAGGTTCTTTTCCAACTTCTGACCGTTGACTATTTCCACTGTGGGAGAGCCCATTGCCGTAAGCGTTTGGCCCGATGGCATATAAGTTGCCCAGTTGCCTGTGGCGCCGCTTGCAGGCAGCGATTCGGTTATCGCCGAGAACAGCAGATCGGCAGTCCTTGGTATGTTCCTGGTGTTTGCCGCCAACGCGAAGTTTATGTTAGCTACATCAACTCCGGTCATTGTTATGGTCTTGTCTGCGGATGTATAGAAGCCGGTCTTACCCGCGCACACATACCAGATTCCATTTTGAACTGCCTGGGTGTAGTTGCCGGAGGCGTCAGTTGTCGCCGTAAAGGCAGGGCTGCCCGATGCGTTGGACGTCCTTGAGAAGTAGACGCTCGCGCCTGCCATGGCTGTCCCATCGCTTCTCTTGGTGACATTGCCGGTCACCCTGGCATTGGCGACCAGCGCGAAGTTGACTCCCGTAATAGGGAGAGTGGTTACTACCTTCACCTGATC
>JAPLCU010000148.1 GCA_026392045.1 Armatimonadota bacterium | reverse complement strand
GGTTGAGAGTCGGTCGAAAGCGATAGCTGCGGGAATTGAAGTTGAATGAGCATTGTTACCTTATTACTCTCCGCCATTCCCGCAGCATCTCCAACACCGCAAATCACCGTCATTCTCGTTGCATCTGAAAACTCGGGCGGCTTGTCTCAGGCGGAAGCGATTGATGACCATCGTATCTCTCCCAAACCCAGTCTTGCGTGAGTCGTCTAAAATGCCATACCCATAGAAACCCTTTACTATCTACAGCACAACCTAATACGTTTGGCCAAGCATCCTCAATCGCGGGAGCGAAGGCCGGATCCCATTCGATTGGCCTACTCAGCCGCCCGGATTTCCAGGTCATATAACCGTACTCGGAGAAACCGGTTCCCCAGAAACGCCCTAACCAATAGTAGAGACGCTTGTGCACTGCATCCCAGGCAATCTCAAATGCACCTGAGCCCGAGCTCGACCCGCCATCCGATTGAAAATCCAAACCACTCCCAATTCGCGCAACCAGATGCACGCCAACTGCCTTGCTTCCTCCTGAGCTGTGCAATCGTGCAACGTAAAGATCCCCGGCGTTAAGAAACCAGAGATGCAATCGGTTAGGTGAGTAAATAGGCTCGTATACTGCTGCTCCATCAAGCTGAGAGGTTCGGCTCAGAAGCCTAATGTTTCCCATCGGTCCAATGAGTTGGGAGGCATGCTTGTTCTTAAGGTCGAGAACCCAGATAGTCATGATCCACGTTACTTCGCCTTTTCTAAGATCGGATTGTGTAGCAGCCTTCAAAGTTCGGCTGTCGGACGAAATTCGGTAGGGAAGTAGCCTGGTGTACGCTAAACTCTTTTCATCAGGCGACCATGATATCTGGAATTTGAATCGGCTTTTCTCCGGGGCAGATGTATGATCACGGGTCATTTGAACTGTTTTACCGGTAATCATATTCGCAACGAATATATTGCTTCTGCGCCGAAATGCAACCATCTTACCGCTTGGTGAGAGTGACGGCGCCGTGCCGGGAGTCTTAAACATGATTTTGTTGCCATTCTTAACCAGCACGTTATTCCCAATGCTGTAAGATATGGCGCTTGCATTTACCACCCCACTAAAGCAGGACAGCAATGCCGTCACTGCGAGTATCATCCATCTATACATATTAGTTACTCCTCACAATATCAGTATTCATACGCTTATGATCAAAGCCATCTACACGAAACACGCACTGTCCTTTGTAATAGTGGCCATAACTAGACCATATCCATTCCGAAGGAGCATCAACCAAACCGCGCTTCACCGGATTATTGTGAATATACTGAAATTTAACCATTACCGCCTGCTCTTTGTCCAGCGCCACGCACCGAAATCTCTCTTTCCATACCTTATGGACAGCAGTCCCATTTGCCCGCGCAGAAAACGTCTCCAACCATATCACAGCCGCTGGATTACCTGCTTTTGCGCGTTGGCAGGCCATCTGGCTGATCTTGCGCGAAGTCTCAGCAAGGGTGTATTGCATAAACTTCCGAACATCGCCTGCGTTGCCTCTAACCAGCAGATGTATATGCTCCGGCTTTATCACAAAGCCCTCGACACACACGCCCCATCGCGCGCGCTGTCTATCCCAGCATTCGAGCAATTCTCGGCATAGCCTTTCGTCTGTTAGCGGCGGCAGATACTCTACCACGCTTGCCGTGCAAAAGTGGCTGCAGCCACCTATGTATGTGTTTCGATATCGCCTATTGCTCATGTCAGTTGAGAGTCGGTCGAAAGCGATAGCTGCGGGAATTGACGTTGCATGAGCATTGTTACCTTATTACTCGGCACCATTCCCGCAGCATCTAAAACTAGCGTTGTCCTCTTATCCATTCCCGAAGTGTGGCGGAATAATCGTCAGATTTTAACCAACAAGCCTGCGAAGACGCGGGAGTACCGATCACCCGCCATCCGCCATTTTCCCAGACAGTGATCAAAAAGTAAGCCTTATCGTCAATTGTGTATATTACAGCTCTAGGTTGTTTTCTCCAATTCGGCCAAATTCCCTTATCCAACTTCTTGAACGCCACATCAGCGACCAAAAAAGGTGCCGCAGAAGTAAGAAATTGTTTGCTAATTTTGGGACCAAGCCTAAAAGAATTGGCCCGACCGAGCGATTCTCGAATTCTTGTGACCCCGTAAGTCATCGCTATTAATTTGGACATAGGAACACGAGCCTTAAGTGCTGAACTACCCCAAGTTTGGCCCGATGCAGTCGATATGATATCATTTATGTCATCATCTCTGACAGCAGTAATAAATGCCTTCGCTACTTCAATACGATCAGCGTCATCTCGTGTGATGAGCGCCATTCTCACGGCCCTCATTTTGCTCCTAACCCCTATACCGTAACCAAGACAGAAGATCAAAATCAGTGCGAAAATTAGTGTTATTATCTTTTTCATTGAGCAATCCTTTCAACATTTTTTATGCTGATGTAATGAAAATGTAGTGGCCTCCTTGCGTAGCATGCGCTACAATGGAGTTAGTTAAGACCCAAAGGAGGCCATGAACATGATATACGTTGGAATTGATGTACACAAGAAAAGTTTGCAAACGTGCGTATTAA
>JAPLCU010000169.1 GCA_026392045.1 Armatimonadota bacterium | reverse complement strand
CTCCGCCGCAAACATGGCCAAGGCTGGTATGGAGTATGCGCTCTGGCAAGTTAAGGAAAAGAACGCAACACTACCGCTTACCTGTGATGTCACGCTCAACACTGGCTCCTTTCACGTGGAAGCAACAGACGACAGCCTTTTCGTACCCGGCGGCATGCTGATCAAATCCACCGGTACCAGCGCCTCGGACGTCTATACCGTGCAGAGGGTACTTACCAACCCGAACGGCGGGCAATTGCCTTATTCCTATCTGTGGTGCCAGGAAAATAACATAAACTCCTCTGCGATAGTGCGCACCTCGGGATTGACGCATGGGATACGCAGCAATGGAAACATAAACCTCTCCAATGCGGGCACCAGTGTGGCGAATGGCGCCTGGGCTCATGGGACTATAACAACTGCAGGAAGTGTCAATCCTCAGTATGCCGGAAGCCATCACATCGACATTCCTTTGGCCTCGGCGGCCTATTACATGTCAATAGCAACCGAAGTAAAGAATGCAAACACCACACTATCGAGGCTAAAATACAAGAATATGTCCGCAGTAATCTATGTGCGGGGCTCGTGCACTATAGATCCTCACCAAAAGAATGATGAATATGCAGGAGTAATAACGGTATTCGCTGAAGGCGTTGTGACCATCCAAGGCGATCTGCTGTCGAAAGATGTGTCCTCTCATTTCGCGGTAATATCTGCAACAGGTATCGTTATTGGTGCTGTAAAGGGTCCAAAAGGTGCAACTGTGGATGCTGTTCTCTATAGCTGTAACAGTGGCGCTGGCTTTGTCAGCTTTTTAGATGATACCGCGTTAACCGGCTGTGTGATAGCCGATAGCGTTACGTCTATAGGAACTCTCACTCTTTACACCGACTCCGGGCTTGATGCCACAGTTTTGAAGGAATTGCACTTACCTGGGACATAAAGTTTTGGCGCTAAATTGCCGAAAGAATAGGTAGAAGCTATGGACAAGAGAAGACACGCGGAAAAACTGATGGCATGGCTGCGCTGGGTAGTTATCATCCCAGGCTTGGCCGCAACAAACTTCTTGCCGCTTCCATACCTGGCTGTGATGCTGGGCTTGGTGGCTGCGAGCAATGGTTTGTTGATGTATTGTCTTGCCGACTCTACGCGATTCGCTCGCAATGGGCGCAATTATGTGATGGCGTGTCGGATTCTCGATTGTCTCCTGATTACCTGTGCCACAGCGCAGGCTGGTTCACACGCTTGCTCTGCATACTTGCTCTACTGGTTTGTGCTGGTGGGAATGGGATATGTTGGCGTTTATTCGCGCACTTTGCTTTCGGCGGCGAGCATTATTATGTTTGCCAACGCCTTCGCCACTTACTACGCGGCGTTTGGCGGACCTGCCAACATAACTGGTACTTTTGTTTTACGCAGTGTGATGATCGCGGCTGGGTTGCTGGTAGCAATGTATATAGCCAAGTCCCGCTCACGTGAAGATCAGGCTTCCGAGAGGGGATCCCACCTGCAGGCGATACTGAGCTGCGGAGCGCAATTGGCCAACTTCAGAAGTGTACACGAACTCGCCCATTATGTCCTTGAGACTGCTGTGAGGCAGACCAATGGAGTCGGCGGCGAACTGTTGATGGTAAATGAGGAATCCGGAAGCCTCGAACGCGAGGCGTTCTATTCCGCGAGTAACAATAAAGATGTAGGAAAACCCTCCGAGGAAAGACTCCAGGCTTATGCTAAATGGGTTATGAACAGCGGACGTGAGCTCATGGTGGGAAACGGCGCTCAAAGCAATGCGGACTCGGAGATAGATCGAGATGACAGACCAGCCATAGCAGCGCCGTTGCTCGGCCAATCATCCATATCAGATTTGGGCGAAGGTGTGATGGGGGTGTTGTTGGTTTGGGGTTATGCCGGCGAGAACCTCAGTGATGATGCCATGGATATGCTCCGCATTTTCTCGGCAATCGCAGGCGCTGCTATCGTCAACCTGAAGCTGTATACAAATATGCAAAAGTCATTCTTAAACACACTTCAGAGCTTGGCAAAAGGGCTGGAAGCGCGAGATGAATACACCCGCGGTCACTCAGATCGTGTGATGCAGGTCGCGTGCACAATAGCGCAAGACCTGGAGGTGCCATCCGAACGCATCGACCTGCTGCGCAATGCCGCCCTGCTTCACGATATCGGCAAGATTGGTGTACCTGATGCGATACTCAGCAAGGCAGGCGAGCTGACTGCCGATGAATGGGAGACCATGAGGCGCCACTCGGTTACGAGTGGAGAGATATGCCGTCCGCTGGGTCTGCCCGATGAAGTGATCTTCCTGATTACTCATCATCACGAGCGCTTGGATGGCAAGGGTTATCCATCTGGCCTTTCTTCGACGGAGCTACCTTTCCTTCAACGAATTCTTGTTGTCTCCGACACATTCGACGCCATGCGCTCTCGCAGACCCTATAGGGATACTATACCGCAGGAAAGCCTATTGGCAGAGCTCAACCGGTGCGCTGGTCGGACGCTGGACCCAACCGTCATCGATGCACTCAAGCGGCTTATCTTTCGAGGGGAATTGGATGCGATCTACGAGGAGCACGACCGAATGACAAGCGGCATCGTGGTTCAAGTTTTTGAAGACCAGCGAAAGGCCGCCTAAGACTGGTGAGATGCAATAACGCTATCCGAGCACAAAACGCCCCCGATTAAATCGGGGCTGAGAACGCAAAGAGAGCTGTGCGATTTTGATGAATTGGTAGGGCAAGCAACCATCAGGGCAAACATTCTCTGAACTAGGGATGACAAATGTCATCTATGGTTCACTGTTTCTCGAACCAGCATGCAAAGAACCTCGTTCTCAAGATTACTTGTGCAAAACATCCATAATAGGCTTACAATGCCTCCAAAGGTCAAACAACCACTGCGACAAAACGAAACGGACATAGATTAGTCATTAGTATTGTTGGCAATTCCTGGGCACTGGTTGCCTAACTTCATTCTCAAGATTAGGCAGCAGCATTCTTGTCCAATATCCACGCGTCAAGAAGTCAGATATTCCTTCTGCGACCGAGAGCTTGAAGTATTGCGAGCGCATATCTATCATGTCAATAATTTTGATCTGCACAATTGCGATTTTAGAATCTCATACGTAAAATTGGCCATTGACATGGTGTAATAAGTATGGTAATATTGCCATATTATGAGTGCTGCAGACTTAGAACGAGGTGATAAACCTCTGTATTGGGTAGCGTCGTCGAAGAAAGACCTGAAGGCGTTTCCCGAAGACGTAGTGGATGTCATGGGCTTTGGCCTACGTCTCGTGCAGAAGGGTGGCACGCTGGACAACGCGAAGCCGCTCAAAGGGTTCGACGGCGCTGGGGTATGCGAGATCATAGAGAATTACGATACAGATACTTATCGCGCGGTGTACACTGTCAGGTTTCCGAATGCAGTATACGTTCTGCATGCATTCAAAAAGAAAGCCCATCATGGTATCAAGACTCCGAAGAAAGAGCTTGATGTCATTAAGCTGAGGCTGAAATATGTTGAAGAAGACTACGCAGCCAGATATCTGACGGAAAAGAATGCGCGTTAGAAGGAGTGAGATGAAATGGAAGAAGTGCGCGAAACAATCAAAATAGAAGACTCCAGCGGCAACGTGTTTGCTGACTTGGAATGCAAAGACGCCCAAGACAGACTTTCCAAGGCCGATATCGCGATCAGCATTAGTCGCGCCATCAAGGAACTCGATCTGACTCAAGCCGAAGCGGCTAAGACTCTGGGGATCGACCAACCTGGTATATCCAAGCTGCTCAAGGGACAGTTACGAGGATTCTCTACAGATCGCCTGTTCAAGTTTGTAACAATGCTGGACCAGGATGTGGTGATCACAATCAAACCTGCTGCCAACAGAAGCGCCCGTCGACATGCTCGCGGCAAGATATCCGTTGTGTCGTTATAGAGTCGCCATCGACAGTGGGTCAAAAAACGCGTTTTGTCAGGGCTGACGGTGGACTGAAATAAGTCCATCCGAGCTCAAAAGTCCATAATTGCGGCTGTTTCTCTTCTCAGTTCCGTGGTAGAATGATGCTATGCTAGAACGGTTGAAATATGCTTTTCGTCTTCTTCGAAACCGGTTTGTCTCACGTCAAACTCTCGCCGTCGAAAACCTTGCCTACGCAGCCAACTCGCGTTGTATGAACGCCGAGTAATTTCCGGCAAACGCAAAAAACCAATATATTGCCAATTCGTGCTCAACATACGCGAAAAGCCTGCCAAATGGATAGGCAGGCTGAAAAACAAAAGAGGGCTATTCGATTTTGAGAAATTGGCTGCCGACCTAGGAATCGAACCTAGAACATCATGCTCCAGAGGCATGCGCTCTGCCAATTGAGCTAGTCGGCAACACCACAATAAATTACCATACCCGGCGCAAAATGTCAAGTTTCGTGGGTATGTCAAATTTCGGAAGGAGGGCAAATACAGTAAATCAGAAGTGACTTAATCGCGAAAACAAGAAAGAGGCGAAAGCGCGAAATGGATTGGAATGGTAATGCACTCTTTGCAGGCGCGGTAAAAGATATTATCCTCAACATAAAAGAAGGAACTTCCTCCGCCTTTGTCTAATATTAACTTTGTACCTACCCCGGCGCGAGCATATTTGGCTCGTGCCGATATTGGTGTACATTACCATTGAGCACAAGATCGCTCGCAGGAGGGACCATAAATAATGGATTATTTTATTACTGAAGAACAGCAATTTATGAAGGATGTCGCTAAGGAGATCGCCATTAAGAAGATCAAACCGGTTAGCGCACATTATGATGAGACAGGAGAGTTTCCGTGGGAGATTGTCAAGGCGATTGCCGAGGCAGACCTCTTCCGCGTGTTCATACCGGATGAGTATGGTGGAATGGCTGGCGATAGCGCCATCATGAACATGTGCCTTGTCACCGAGGAGCTTTCCAAGGTGGACGGCGGCATTTCGCTTGCATTCGCTGCTACCGGCCTTGGCACATTCCCGATTCTGGTTTCGGCATCGCATGAGCAGAAGCAGAGATGGCTTCCGCGCATCGCCGACGGCGCCATTGCTGCATTCGGTCTTACCGAGGCAAACGCCGGCTCAGATGTTGCCGGTTTGCAGACCAGAGCTATCGAGGATGGCAACGATTTCATCATCAACGGCACAAAGCAGTGGATCACCAATGCCGGCGAGGCCGAAATTTACACCGTTTTTGCAGTGACCGATCCTAAGAAAGGCCCGCGCGGCGTCTCCTGCTTCGTGCTGGAGAATGGCATGGAGGGCTTCACCTTCGGTAAGAAGGAAGATAAGATGGGCATACGCGCATCATCTACCCGCGAGCTTATCATGCAGGACGTTCGCGTGCCAAAAGAGAACATGATCGGCAGACGCGGCACCGGTTTCTTCAGCGCGATGAAGACCTTTGACCAGTCCCGCCCGGGCGTTGCAGCTCAGGCGCTGGGTATCGCTGCAGGCGCTCTTGATTTGGCCGTGAACTATTCCCGCGAGCGCATCCAGTTCGGCGCTCCGATTTCTGCCAACCAGGGTCTGCGCTTCTTCCTTGCTGATATGGCGATGAAGGTCGAAACAGCCCGCGCGCTGGTGTATGCAGTTGCCCGATGGATCGATTCCAAGCCGGACGAGAAAGTCACCACCTACTCGGCAATGTCCAAATGCTGGGCATCGGACGTTGCAATGGAAGTGACTACCAACGCCGTGCAGGTTTTCGGCGGCTATGGCTACATGAAAGAGTATCCGGTCGAGAAAATGATGCGCGATGCCAAGATCACCCAGATCTACGAAGGCACCAACCAAATCCAGCGCGAAGAAATCGGCCGAGGTTTGATTGCTGAAGCTGCCAGAAGGAAAGATTAGGTCTGTTCTGAGGGTCGGATAGACCGATGGCTTGATAGTCTGATAGTAATGATGTTAGAGATTGCTTATCACGAAAATAAATCTCAATAACTAGCCGCGAAGGGAGTTCAACTATGCATCCGGATATAGAGATATTAGATGATTTGAAAGAACGTGTGTTGCAGGTTGTTAGTCCGATAAAGATTATTCTGTTTGGTTCTGCTGTTCGTGGAGATATGAAGCCTGATAGCGATATTGATATTCTGGTTGTTTTGCAGGATGATGTCGATTGCGGCCAGGTTCTTCGCAAAATATACAGAAATATGATAGGCCTAAAAGCAGCCGTTGACGTAATTGCCATAAACGAGAGTAACCTTAACCTTTATGGAAATGAATATGGCATGGTTTATTATTCAGCTCAGAAAGAGGGAAGAGAGATATATGCCGCTTAAACCCGGAAGCCCACTTGATTGGATTCGCCATGCGCAGAGTGATTTGGCCGTTGCAGAACATTCTATCGCGCCGAGTGTTTTGTATGAAACGCTATGCTATCATACACAGCAATCTGTTGAGAAAAGCCTTAAAGCTGTACTCTTGCACGACAAAATCGAGTTTCCATATACCCACAATA
>JAPLCU010000022.1 GCA_026392045.1 Armatimonadota bacterium | reverse complement strand
GCTCATAACCCTATGGTTTCCGTTGACCCCTTTGTTGGTTTTTGCAGCCAGGTGTCATAAGGAAATGCTAGATATGAAAGCTTATCATGCTGCTCATCCTTCGAGAGCCTCAGGATGGCGAGTTGGAGCCTCAGGATGGCGAGTTGGACTGAATGACTCGTGCGAAGACAAATCAAAAACTCAGAACTCAGAACTCAGAACTCAAAACTATTACATCGATGCTATGGGATGGTAGTGAACTTGATTCGGAATCTAAGCCTTAAGCGTAACAGATCCTGAATCGAGTTCAGGATGACATCTAATTCCCGCAAGACTGAACTCTCTCGGGATCTTGACGAACCCCACAGCTTTCTGGTAAAATTAATCCAATGGCGGAGTACCTCAGCTGGTTAGAGGACCCGGTTCATACCCGGGGCGTCGTCGGTTCGATCCCGACCTCCGCTACCATGAAAATATACAGCCCCTGCATTCTATGCGGGGGTTTTTTTGCTTCGGATATGAAATCCTGAAACTAACCTGCCAACCGCTAAGAGGAAAACGCGAATCGCAGCAAGAACTCTTTAACGCGCAAATCAACCAATGGAGCGCTGGCAGCCGTTCCCCGTAGTATACTGAATTTCCGCTGCATACCGAATTCGACGAAAAACGGACTTATTTCCTGCCTCACCGTGAGCTCCGACAAAATAATTGTAAAAAATCAGGGGGAAAGCCCTTGACAAACAAGCCCATGCATGATACAACTCAATTGTGAGCTTGGCGCTTGGGGTCCAAAGGGCCTCGGACTCCACGAAAATATTCGAATCGTGGGAGTTTTGCAATTGGCTCAAATGGAGGACTTCAAAGAAATGAAGTTATTAGTTAATGTTGTGCATCTTAATAGGCAGGTGTTTACTTTGCTTGCCTGTGTGGCACTGCTTACGGGTATGGTCTACGCCCAAACCCCAGCAGCAACGGTCAATATTGATCCAAACACACTCAATCTCAAGAGCCAGGGGAACTGGGTCACAGCCTTTCTGACCGCCGGACAATACTTAACCTGGGAACATGGCTTCCTTCCCGCCGACGACTACTACAATCACCCGGATGTAACGACCAATATCGGTCTCGACACGTGGTACTCTTACACTTCGCCAAACCTAATGCCGCTTGCTTCTCCGACTCCTGAGCTGATCTTAGGCCTGTCGGTTGGCGGCAACGGCTGGGACTTCCATGGGAAGGCGGATAGCGTGGTCTTCTCCGGAGTAGTGGGCGGCGTACCTACCGGCAATCTGATCAGCAACGGCGACTTCGGCAACGGTTTCACCGGCTGGACGCAGACATCGGGAAATTGCTTTGAACCCCCCACGTGGCTCATAGATACGCTAGACGGAACCCCTGCGCCGTGCTTCGAGTATCAACGAACGAACTCTGGTAGCGATGGCGGCTGGTGCGGCGTATATCAGGCGATAGGCAAAGATGTGTCCGGCTGGGAGTCCCTCACGGCCAGCTATGACGTAAAGATTATCTCGAACAGCCTGACCAACAGCGGCTGGTGGTCTGCATATAATAACGGATGGGGAGAGACACCCGGCAGGATAATCGTCCACTACATGGCGAACCTTGATCCGGAGATGATAAACGTGTCCACGGTTAAGCTGACGGGTATCGACATAGGCGCCGATGGAACCGTGGAAAGGACATTAAATCTGCCTGCTGTAGGACCGTCATCCGTCAATGAGCACAGAATGATGGTGAAGTTCAACCGGCAGGCGCTAGCGAGTGCGCTTCGTCAGCTCGGCGTAACCAACAATGCCACGGTGGCTCTGATAATAAAAGGCAACTACAACGATGGCAGCTCTTTTGTGGTGAGCGATAAGATCAGAGTCCTCAATAAGTAGCAATGTAGGTTCGTGCGCGAACTGCGTTCGGTAATCAGTAGGGTTTGGTTACTTCGGCTGCATACAACCGAAGCCGGGTCCGAATGACCCGCAGCTACGAAAGATATAGCCCCTGCATTTTTTTTGCGGGGGCTTTTTGCCAGGTATTAGGTGTTTCAGGAAACTTGTTCCCGAAACTAACCTGCCTAACGCTGAGAAAAAAAACCTCGATGGTCCCGATTTAATCGGGATCCCTCTTTTCGGGTTTGTAACCCGCTCACTTATGCATCGTATTGATATGGGGTCTGTTCAGAATTGCTAATAACCGCTACAATATATGCAATGGTTATAAACTGAATGGGAGTAGATACGAATGTCTGATGCGATATTTAACGTGAAGCTTGACAACCTCGCTGTAAACACAATTAAATTTCTTGCCGTGGATGGCATTGAAAAGGCTAATTCGGGCCACCCTGGCTTGCCTATGGGAGCGGCGGATTATTCGTTCGTTCTTTGGACCAAGTTCCTGAGATATAACCCGAAAGACCCTAAATGGCCGAATAGAGATCGGTTTATTCTTTCCGCCGGTCACGGTTCCATGCTGCTTTACTCACTGCTGCACCTTGCCGGCTTTGATATGCCGCATGAAGAACTGATGAAGTTCAGACAGTGGGGAAGCGCAACCCCCGGGCACCCGGAGTTCGAGCTCGAAAGAGGCATCGAAACCACCACCGGACCGCTGGGCCAGGGTCTGGGGAATGCTGTTGGCATGGCTATGGCGCAGAAGCGCATGGCAGCTATTTTCAACAAGCCCGGCTGCGATGTGCTTAATCACTGGATATATGTAATTTGCGGCGACGGCGACATGATGGAAGGTATTAGCCACGAGGCTTGCAGCCTTGCGGGCCACCTCGGCCTGGGCAACATAACCCTGATCTATGACGACAACCATATATGCATAGAAGGTGACACATGCCTCTCTTATTCCGATGAAGTTCAGAGCCGATTTGAAAGCTACGGATGGGATGTTCAGAAGATTGATGGACACGACAGAATTGCCGCCAAGAACGCAATTGCCGCCGCAAAGGCTGAGACTTCTAAACCGAGCATTATTATAGCTCGCACCCACATTGCCAACGGCGCGCCCAACAAGCACGATACCGCCTCTGCGCACGGTGAACCCCTTGGAGAGGCCGAAGTTAAGGCCACCAAAGAACTCGCAGGCTGGCCGGTTGATAAGCCGTTCTTCGTGCCTGATGAAGTTCGCGAGCTGTTCTCTACTTGCGCCAATGACAAACTTGGTGAGTATGAGGCCTGGCAGGCGATGTTCAAGAAATATTGTGAAGAGTTCCCTGAGCTTGCTAAGCTATGGAACCAGATGATGAGCAAGGAGGTTCCTGCAGACCTTGATGATAAGCTCATTGCTGCGCTGGACTGCGTAAAGCCTACAGCCACTAGAGCTTCTTCGGGTATGGCAATTCAGGAGATTTCCAAGCTGATTCCGGCATTTTGGGGCGGTTCAGCCGACCTTTCGCCCAGCAACAAGACCGACGTTAAGGGTGGGGGAAGCTTCTCCAGGGAAAACCCGCTTGGCAAGAACATTCACTTCGGCGTAAGAGAGCATGGCATGGGCGCTTTGCTCAATGGCATGGCTGTTTACGGCGGCGTGATTCCTTACGGCGGAACTTTCCTTGTGTTTTGCGATTATATGCGGCCTGCAATTCGCATGGCCTCGATTATGGAGCAGCAGGTAATTTACGTTTTCACCCACGATAGCATTTTTGTTGGTGAGGACGGCCCAACCCACGAGCCCATCGAGCAGATTGCGTCGCTGCGAATGATTCCGCATTGCCGCGTAATGCGCCCTGCGGATACTGCGGAGACTGCTGTTGCCTGGGCTGCCGCGCTTGATTACAAGAAAGGCCCAACCGTCCTTGCGCTTACCCGTCAGAACCTGGCGCCTGTAAATGACGACCCAAGCAAGGCCACGCAGCTTCGCCGCGGCGCATACATTGTTAGAGACACCGTGCAGATAGATGTTATGTTTATTGCGACCGGCTCTGAGGTTGGTCTTGCGCTTGGCGCAGCCGAGATTCTTGCGGCTAAGGGCATTAAGGCAAGAGTAGTTTCTATGCCGTGCGTTGAGCTATTCGAAGAGCAGGACAAGGCCTACCGTGACAGCGTGATCCCGCCGAGCGTGAAGAAGCGCGTGGTGGTTGAGGCTGGAATTTCGTTCGGCTGGTGCAAATACACCGGCGACGAAGGCATTATGATCGGAATGGACCGCTTCGGCGCTTCGGCTCCTTATAATGTGCTTGCTGAGAAGTTCGGTTTTACTGCCGAATCTGTGGCAGCTAAGACTGAGGAATATCTGAAGTAGAAGTATTATGAATTATGAATGCTGAATTTTGAATGCTGAATTATGAATGAAGGGAAGGGACTGTGTTCGGGCGGATTTGCAATCCGGCCCGCAATCCAGTTGCTTCGGTATCCTGATGCCGAAGCCTGCTGCTAGGCGGCTTTTTCGATATCCGGCATACTGTCGCCCCATGACAGAATGTCCCCGCACTGTAGTAGCCTTCTTTTGACTTGATCGATAATCATGTTTATGTCTCTAGGGTCCAACCCCGCCGCATCCGCAACGTCCTTGATACTAACATTCACAGAGACTCCGGTGATATAGTTCTTGGATAATCTCTTCGCGAGCAGATTTGCAGCATACACAGCGCGAGCGAGTTCTTCATACTCAAGAGCGTCTTCCGGCGAATGATGATGAGCAATAGCTGCGCAAAGCATTTCCGGAAAATCCCACTGTTTTGCCAGATCTCCGCCGATTTGGTAGTGAGTGGTGCTCAGAATATTGTTTTCAGCGCGGATCATCTCGAAATTGTAGTCTCTAACCGCTGACACAACCTGCAAAAACCGCTGCGGCAGCGCCCTTGCGATAATCAGCTTGCCGATGTCATGCAAAAGACCCGCGACAAACGCAGATTCACTGCTGCCCCGGCAGCCCATCGCTGAATAGATAGCTTCAGCAGAAACTGCGCAAGTAACAGAGTGCGTCCACATGTCGCGCCAGCTAAATCCAACAAACATTCTCCGGGGAAACAGCGCTTCTACAACTGAAGCTGAGGCCGCCAAATTACGAATGGAACTGAATCCGAGAGTCACAACCGCTTCTGTGATGGTCGCAGCTTTGACCCTTCGACCCAAAAACGCAGAGTTTGCCAGCCGCAGGACCTTTGTCGAGAGCGATTGATCGAATTTAACAACATTTGCAAGCTGCTCTGATGTGGCGCTTGGGCTATTGGTTACTTGTATAATGCGGGCAAGAGTTGCCGGCATGCTTGGTAGGTCAACTTTTCCTGACGATTGGCCAAACATCAAGGCCTCCAATGACGAAAATTGCCATCGTTGAGAAGGACTCTCAAGACATCATTATAGTTGTTCCTCAGATTAGCTCAAACATAACCTTGATTTTACTTGAGTTTGCAGATTATGCAAGAAAATATTAAGGTAACTTAAGAAGGATATGTGTGGGTTCATGTTGAATATAATGACAGTATGCTATATATTTCGGCTTATCCCACGTGTCGTGTGCGACTCGAGCGTGGTTGTGCGTTTCGCGATTGTTTTTCCTGCTTTTGATTTGATTTCGTTTTGTTTTGAATCAATTGAAGCTGGTGAGGAGGTAATGCCGATTGGGACAGATTGCTGTTACGGTCATGAATGCCGTAGATACACGCGTGTTCGAATGCCTGCTGCCGGATGATGAGCAACTGGCATTGCTGGTTGCGCGTCTTGCTGAGACACTTCGCTTTCCAGTTGTCGGACCCGACAACTACCCCCTGACTTACGGCCTGATAATCAAGGATGGAGGATTGCTTTCACCCGATATTGTGTTAGGTGAACTCGATCTGCCAGAGCCGATTGTAATGAGGCTGGCGCCTGAACTTTGTGCCAATTCTGAAAACTTTACGTTACCAACGGGAGAAAAATCAAAGCAGCGTACAATGTTTTCTGCGATCAAAGCTGTGGAAGTTACGCCGATTTCCAAGAAATCATCGTTGAGTAGGTTTGATGTGTGGTTGGATGCGGCCGTGCACAAAGATATAGAAATATATGCCAGGCGGCACTCAGAAATCGAGTGCACTGGGCTGCTCCTGGGAAATCTTGAGGAAGATCATAACCAAAGAGTAGTGCATATAACTGCAGCAATCTTTGCCGAAGATGCCGTGGGGAGTCGAACAAGTGTCAGAATCACCTTGCAGGCGTGGGAGAAGATGCTGGGCCTTAGAGATACGAAACATGCGTCCTTGAAGGTGCTCGGGTGGTTTCATACGCATTTGGGCTTGGGAGTGTTTATGTCAGATAGCGACATGTTCATCCACAGACGATTCTTTGAACGAAGCGACATGGTCGCCTATGTGCTGGATCCAACTTCTGAGCGTGACGCATTTTTCCGCTGGCGTGATGGTCAAGTTATTCCTTGCGCAAGCTATGGACTGGCTTGTTGCGGAAGTTCCGAAGCCGAGATGCAACGCCATGCTAGCGGGTGCAAGCTTGATTGGCGAAAGATAATCCGCTGGGGATTGGCCTTGCTGATAGCGCTAGGACTTGCAGCCGGTATATTTGTGCACTTGGCTCTTGTACGGTACAATCGGCACATGGCGCCTAAGACTGCGCCCCGAAAGCTTTCGGGGGTGAAACAAACACCAGGCAATGCTGAGATTACCTACATAATATCCAGCGGCGAGACACTGTGGGGCCTAAGTGAAGAGGTTTATGGCAGCGGATCAATGGCTTCCAAATTAGCCAGATATAATGGGTTGAAGAATCCGCGCTCCATGCAGGCTGGTCAACAGCTTCGAATACCATCTCGTGAAGCGCTGGACAAATATCGATAGCTTTGCCAGAAACGGCATTGTAGCTAGAAACCTCGGAAAATGCATGCCTGCAAGAGCTTGACAGTGCAAAAGTGGTTTTGATATAATTCTGTTGCTTAATTAAGCGCCGAAGTGGTGGAATGGCAGACACGCATGGTTCAGGACCATGTGCTCGCAAGGGCGTGGAAGTTCGACTCTTCTCTTCGGCACCATGATCTCAGAATAGGGTTTGTGAAGTCCACAGGTGAAGCCGAGCGTCGGCCTGTTTCGGGAACAAGATTTCCGAAACACCACAGACCCAATGGTTCTGACGACCTCGCGGTGTTCAGGTTTGGCCGTCATTATGGCCAGGCTTTACCAGTTTCCCGTCGCTCCTCCGCCTGAAGAGCCTTTATTCAGTTCCTTAAGCTGCCTCTCTGCCTCGCCGGTTGAGACGACCATATCATAGTATTTTCCATTGCAGTACCACTGGGGATTGGCATCCTTTAGTCCCTGCCAATATTCGTATGAGCCTACGAATCCACCTTTTGCGGGATTGTATGTCCAGGCCTTGATAGTTCTCAACTCAAACCCGATAAAGTTGCTGCCGTGCACTTCCTTGGCTGCTTTGTATAGTTTAGGCTCCCAGATGGTTCTCTGGTAACGCCCGACGGCATCCGCCAACTCCTGCAATTTCTTCGATTCCGAATTGCCGCCGCCCTTGCTTTTCTCGTATAACCGCATGTATGTGCTGCCCCAGTCCTTGGGAAGCTTTCTGCCGTTCTCGACTATGACCTTCTGCCGCAGCTTTTTGAAATCTTCGGTGGAGATTCTGCCCGCGTCCAAATCCCAGTTCTGGAATTCCTTTCTATTGTTTATAAACTTCATGGCCTCCGCATAGGATCTCAAAGTGATGTCTCTCCAGTTCTTTTTAAGCTGCTCATCGGAGATCTTCACTTCATTCTTCCATGCAAGCTCCCCCATTGCCTTGCCGGTGAGGACCCTCATTTCGTTCTTTAGATCACCAGGCTTCCTGTTGACGGCCTTGCTCAGAAATTCATACGGGACCATAACCGAATATTTCTCACCCTCCTTCTTGAAGTTCTTGTAAAGATAGTAATCCATCTGAGTCTCGATAGCGCCATGAGCGAGCTTATCGCCTTTGCCTGTGTAGGAAAAAGCGTCGCCGACGATGCTGTTGACCTTCGGATGGACTTCAAGGTCGGCTGCGCAGTGGGTGAGCCATCCGTAGGAAAAAGCCAGCTCCTCACGAGCTTTCTGGATGGATGGGAAATCGTGTAACTTAATTGCGGTCGCAAGATGTGACCGAGCATCCGTAAGCATTTTGTCGGCCAGATTTGCTGTATTTCCGTAGTGACTCTCTTCGGGGCAGATATCGGGCGCAACAGCCCCTCCCCTGAACGCCTTCTGGCACTCTGGGTCTTTCAGCGCTTCCCTGAGTTCCATTGGGGCATCTTTGCCGTTCTTGATGCTGTCAATCACTCGTTTTGAGATAATGAAATGCCCATACGGCCCCGCAGCCTGGGTAGACTTTACGATCGAAACCGCTATTACGATGGCAAACAAACATGCCGTCAGCTTTCTCATGTCGAGCCTCCTGAAATTTCGGATATCTCATCCATAGTAACTGCATTATTCCACAGATTGCAGATAATTTGTTGGTTTTATGTGCCTCTACTGAATTACCTGTCGGTCGCAATAATTCGATCTGTGCTCAGAATGTGACTGTAGTGGGCGAGGCGCCTCGTATAGACGCCAAAGACTGCTCTGGCCTATAGGGTACGTGTGGACAAGCTGATGGCCTCAGGAAGCAATGCTGAGAAGAAGAAATTGATACGGTCTTGTGTCGACCATATAGCACTAACTCCGGACACCTTGGAAGTTGAAATCAACTACAGACTCCCGGAGCCGGTTGTAGATAGCGTGGGAGCAGGGACGTTCTTCATCAACTTGCACCAATTGTGCTGGCTGTATGGATGGTCATGCGACGGCCTTGACCTTCCATTGGGCGTCAGAAACCGGAAGCCCATAAGTAAGAGTTCAGTCTTAGTGTATTTGTCATTCCGAACTTGATTCGGAATCTAAGCCTT
>JAPLCU010000135.1 GCA_026392045.1 Armatimonadota bacterium | reverse complement strand
AGACTTGATGAGAATCACATGTCATCCTGAACTCGATTCAGGATCTGTTAAGCTTAAGGCTTAGATTCCGAATCAAGTTCGGAATGACAAAACATCAAGAGTGAGCTGTTACCAAAGGACTAATAACAAGGTGGCAATATGCTGGATGTAGAACAGATACGCGATATTCTGCCGCATAGGTATCCTTTCCTGTTGATTGACAGGATTTTGGAACTGGTGCCGGAGAAGAGCGCGAAGGGTTACAAGAACGTAACCATCAATGAGGAGTTTTTCGAGGGCCATTTCCCGGGTCATGCTGTTATGCCGGGGGTCTTGGTTTGTGAATCTATGGCGCAGGTGGCAGGAGTGCTCTTGCTGTCGATGACGGGCAACCAGGGCAAGCTGGCGTATTTTGGCGGAATGGATAGGGTCAGGTTTAGAAAGCCTGTTGTTCCGGGAGACTCTCTGGTTACTAGTGTTGAATTGATAGCGAGCAGAGGTAACATTGGCAAAGTTAAGGCTATAGCCAGGGTCGATGGCGAAGTGGTCTGCGAGGGCGAGTTCATTTTCGCGCTCGTCGAAAGAGATAGAATGCAGGCGTCAGCCGACAATGCAGTCGATGTAAGCCAGACAGGATATAGTTTGGGTAAAGATATGAAAACTGAAATTAGAACCGATATACATCCGACTGCGATCATAGATCCCAGCGCTGAGTTGGGGCAGGGGGTTGTGGTAGGCGCGTATTCGATAATTGGGCCCAACGTTCAGATTGGGGACGGAACACACATTTACCCGCATGCAATTATTGAGTCGAACACCATTATTGGTAATGATTGTACGATTGAGTCGAAAGCTGTGTTGGGCGGCGCGCCGCAGGATTATAAGTTTAAGGGTGAGCCGACATTCTTGAAGATAGGCAGCAGCAATATAATCAGGGAGTGCGTGACCATACACCGCGCGAGCGGCGAAGGTGGCTCTACGATAATCGGCGACAACAATATGCTGATGGCATATTGCCATATCGGGCACAATTGTGTGCTTGGCAGTAATATTACTATGGCGAACTATGTCGGTATCAGTGGGCACGTGCTGGTGGAGGACAAGGTTGTGTTTGGTGGATTTGTTGGTGTGCATCAGAATGTGCGCATTGGCAAATACGCTATGATCGGCGGTATGAGCAAGGTGGTGCAGGATGTTCCTCCGTTTGCTATGGCTGATGGACGGCCGACCAAGGTTTGCGATTTGAATGTGATTGGCTTGAGGCGCACCGGGGTAACTCCCAAGGTTCGCTCGGAGATCAGACTCGCATACAAATTGCTCTATCGCTCTAAGCTGAATATGTCTCAGGCGCTTGAGGCTATTGAAAACGACATTGAGCCGAGCGAACAACTGCAGTATCTGTTGGATTTCTTGCGTAATGTTCGCAAGGGATACGGCGGTCGACAGTTGGAAGCGCCCAGGACTTAAATATAGTGTATTGCATTGCTATCTCAGCTGGTGAAGCGTCCGGGGACATGTTCGGAGGCGCGCTGGCTGGTGAGCTCATAAAGCTCAGACCGAATCTTAGGCTATGGGGAGCAGGCGGCTCTGCAATGCAGGACGCTGGTGTTGATGTTCGAGTGAACATGGCCAGCGGAGGAACCATTGGTATCTCCGAGACTCTGAAGTCGCTGCCGGGGCTTGCAATAAAATATCATCGGCTGCGTAGTGAATTATTGCGCAGCCGTCCTGATGTCTTTGTCCCGATAGATTGCGGAGCTTTGAACGTCCGGCTTGGTCAGATTGCCCATGCAAATGGCATCCGCGTGGTTTATTATTTACCTCCATCTTCCTGGCGAAGACGTCCCAAGAATGCGCAAAAACTGCTTGCCTGTGGTGGGCGCGTGATTACCCAGTTTCCGTGGTCCGCAGAGCTTTTGAGCGAACAGGGGGTGGATGCGAGGTTCGTTGGGCATCCGCTCCTTGATATAGTCAAGCCCACGCAAAGCAAAGAAGAGTTCTTTGGGCAGCTCGGTTTGTCGATGAACATCCCTACGATCTGTCTGCTGCCCGGAAGCCGTTCTCATGAGGTTCGAGAGCATCTAAGCATGATGATCGATTGCGCTCGAATTATGCATAGAGAGCTTGGGGGCGCTCAGTTTGTGATTGGCGCTGCAAATCGCGGCGAGGGCGAAGCTCCCGCTGGGAGGGCGAGGCTCCTGCTGAGCCGTATTAAGAGTGTTTCGCGTGGTGTGGAAGACTTTCCTGCTATAAGAGTAGTCGAGGGTCAGACTTACGATTGCATGGCCCACAGCGATTTTCTCATCACCAAATCCGGAACGGCGACTCTTGAGGCCGCCATTCTGGGAGCGCCGATGGTTATTGTTTACCGTGGCACGGCGATTATGCGCTTTGAGTTTATGTTTAGAAAGGCAATACTGGAAGATTTCATCGGGCTGCCGAATATTATTGCGCAGCGGGGCGTTTGCCCTGAGTTGATCAATGCTGATGCTTCGCCTGAGAAAGTCGCAGACATTGCTTTGAGCATTATGAAGAACGAGAACGAATATGCCAGGATGAAGGCATCGCTGATAGAAGTTAAAAACCAGCTTGGTGAGAGCGGCGCGGTTAGGCGGGCTGCTGAGATGGTGTTGGAAATGGGGGGATTGACATAGATCGTTTGGTACATATTCTCTTTAGACGGCGCACGGCATTCCTGCTTCTCGGAACCATTTTGATGCCGTTTCTGGCTGAGGTGACACCGAAGACGTTTCTTTTGGGACTGCCTTTGGTGCTGCTTGGGGAGGCTTTGCGTGTGTGGGCTGGCGGCCACTTGACCAAGTTGACGGGTCTGGCAATATCGGGACCGTTTGCATTATGCCGGAACCCGATATATATAGGCACTTTTTTGATGACTGCGGGGTATCTTGTGATGTGCAACCAGGTTAGTCTTTTGATATTGGGAATGGCGCTGTTTTGGCTGTTTCATGGCGGAGCGATTGCTTATGAAGAGAAATTGCTCCGTGATAAACATGGTGAAGATTACATAAGATACTGCGAAAGGGTTCCGAGGTTTATCCCGCGTTTGCATTTAGACTTGGGAGATAAAAGATTCTCGGTAACGTTACTTATAGAAAACTGCGAATACATAGCCGTTCTATCCGCTGCTGTGATTGTCGGGCTATTCGCATTGAAAGCGTATTTTGGACAGATGCTGTGGCACGCGTCTATATGGTGATTTGATTGAATACTCAGCACAGGCTTCTTAAATATGTTCTGGCGCACAAGGGACGTCTCGCGCTGGCGGCGCTGTGTGGGCTTGGTCTCGCTGGCTGCACGCTTTTCATGGCGGCGCTTACGGGGTGGTTCACGAATGTTGCCAAAGGTGATCCACCAACCGATCTTTGGATCATCAGATTCGGCATAGCTCAAGGTTGGTTTGTTCGCGAGCATGCAAGTATGGGCTTGATGGTGATCGTTGCTGTATTGATCGTTTTGGTTAACTTGCCGAAAGCCGTCTTTGGATACTTAAACAGCTATATTGTTTCATCAGTTACCAATCGCATTGGAACTGAGGTGCGAGATGAAATGTATGCACATCTTCAGACGCTGCCATTAAGTTTCTTCCACAAGAGCAGGATTGGCGATATCATGTCGCGTATGAGCAATGACGTCGGCCTAATCCAAAACTCGAGTCTTGTGGTTATGCAAGCCATAGATGGACCGGTTATGATCATAGCCGGGCTTGCAAGAATGTTCGCTTTGACATGGAAGCTGGCAGGACTGACAATATTCTTCGCACCACTTATGGCGATGGGTATAGACCGGCTTACAAAGAGAATCCGTGCCTTGACAACCGCCACGCAAGTAAAGCTTGCGGATGTCAGCGCATATATTGAAGAATCGGTGCGCGGCGTGCGTATTGTAAAGTCTTTTGGTATGGAAGAGCAGGAGATCAAGCGATTTGGGCGGGTGAATGAGCAAAGTTTGATTGCCTCTCTCAAGTATGCGCGGAGGAATGCGCTTGTTCTTCCATCCATAGAGCTTATGGGGGCAGTAGCTGCAGCTCTGATTATTTTGATTGGCGGATGGATGGTAGCCAAGGGAGAAATCACGTTCAGCATTCTGACCGAGTTCACCTTCCTTGCATTCATAGTGGTTGGCGCCGTGAAGCAGTTTGGGCGCTTGAATGTTCTATACAAACAGACACTTGCCGCCAGCGAGAGAGTTTTTGAGCTACTTGATACCAAATCCGACCTCGTCGAAGACTCAAATGGCATTATTCTCAGCAATGTGAATGGCAGCGTTGAGTTCAAAAACGTTCACTTTGAGTATAACCCTGGCGAAGTGGTTTTGGACAATTTGTCCTTTACAATTGATCCGGGGCAGGTGGTCGCGATAGTTGGTTCAAGCGGCGCTGGGAAGTCTACTATTGCTGATTTGATTCCCAGGTTCTATGACGTGAATGCTGGTCAGATACTGGTTGAGGGTCATGACGTTCGGCACATCAAAACCACCAGCCTGCGCGAACAGATTGCGATGGTTCCACAGGAGACTATTCTCTTCAGCGGCGCTATTGCTGAAAACATCGCTTACGGTCGGCCAGGCGCGGATATGTCGCAGATAATTGATGCAGCAAAGGCCGCGAACGCTCACGAATTTATTTCGGCTTGCCCTAATGGTTACGAAACTGTGCTCGGTGAGGGCGGGGTCGGCCTGTCTGGAGGCCAGCGGCAGAGAATTTCTATTGCGCGCGCTCTGCTTCGAAACCCGAAGATTTTAATATTGGATGAAGCGACTTCTTCGCTTGATGCAACTTCCGAGGGTGTTGTGCAGGAAGCGCTGGACAGGCTCATGCGTGGGCGATCGACGCTAATCATCGCTCACAGGCTATCGACCGTGAAGAATGCCGATAAGATTATGGTTATGGATAAGGGGCGGGTGATAGAATCGGGTTCATTCGATGAGCTTGTTTCGTCTGAAGGGCTTTTCTCGCAGCTTTATCGAACCCAGTTCCGCTCAGACGAGCAAGGCAGCAGGAGTTGATGCTGTTGCTTCGGTATCCTGATGCCGAA
>JAPLCU010000188.1 GCA_026392045.1 Armatimonadota bacterium | reverse complement strand
CAAGCAACTCACCAGCGCCGTCTACAGATATTGAAGGGTTTTCGCGTCCTGGCAATGATAGCTACACGGATATGGGTTGCTATGAGAATGATGAACGTTAGTATTACACTAGGGGGAATTGCAATATGAAACGCATACTTTACATTATAGTTCTACTAATTCTTTTATGCACAGCATCCAACGCAGCTGCATTCAAATCAACAAATTGGACCACTGCTCTTGGGGTGGGAGGCGGGGTTGGCATGGGAATAGGTTCCCTTCCGTGGGCAGAGGACAACCCGTCAGGCGTGGGCTTTCGCGGGCTCGACCTAGGCTATTGGGATAGCGTTGTGTTTTGTCTGAAGTATTACGAAAATGGCGTAGATGGGTGGGAGGCTGAAACTGGCTTTTCTACTAGTGGTCACAAGGGTCCTTTCACTCCGGGTCAAAGCAAAACCTACGACAATATCTATCTCTGGGCAAAAAACAAGGTCTTAACTACACCAAATCGTGTGCTATTTCACACTGGCACCGGTGACTTCGATCAAATTCCAGTAGGCTACACCGCGCAGCTTGTGCTTGATTACGTGCCTGCGGAATGCAACTGGGATGGACCAATGAGTTTTGCGCTGGATTTGGGAAAGAGCAACAATTTCACGATGCCGACCATCGTAACAACAAACCCGCTCGAAGGAACGCGCATGCATGTAATTGTCACAGCGCCCGTCCCCGAACCATCTTCCCTCGCAGCCCTTGGGATGGGAATTGCGCCGTTGGTTATGTTTGGATTTAGGAAACGGCGGTGGTAAACGCGCAGTTTCGGGAAAAGGGTTTTAGGTGTTGGGATCCCCAACCACGATTGTCAACAATACATTTGTTGAGAACTGGGTGGGGACAGGCGCTTTTTCTGAAACAGGGGACAAGTGGGCGAATATTACGCCCGCCGCTTACGGCGGAGCGATACAAGTGAAAGGCTCAACGTCGCCTGTTTCTGTTGTAAATAACATCTTTTATGATAATATGGCACTTTACGGGAACAGTGTGGCTTGCACAGAATATGGTGAAGCAGACGTGTCGTATTGTGATGCTTGGCCGGGAACCAGTGGTGACAACTATGCGACTGATACAGGAGGGGTTTGCAACTTAGGCATTAGAGTTATCTATCTCAATCCTTTGTTTGCCAATATCAGTAATGGCAGCTATTGGTTGGACATCAACTCGCTATTGCTGCAAGACCCAAATCACGGACAGAGCAGAACGTACAACAACAATGTGCCAGAGTTCGATATTACGGGCCATGAACGCCCCGGTGATCTTTACACAGATATGGGAGCGTATGAAAGTGACCCCGGAAATTACCCATAAAAACTGAGGAATGAGGAACGAAATTATGATTAAAAAGTATGTATGGCTCGTACACTTGCTTTGCTTAAGTTTCTTACTTATCGCGTATAACGCTGCTCCTGCTTTTGCGCAGTCTTCCGATAAGTGGATAATTTTGTTGTCGACTAAAGGTACTGGTGGAGGAGGAGGCTCAGTAATTGGTATTGATCCGCGGGCACACGATGGGTATGATGGCGGAGCGGGTCTGTATATTAATCCAAGCTATAAAGTCACTGAATTACTATGTTACCGTGAGCACGGTCCTGACTGGGATGGTCCAACTGGATTCTACGGTGGTGATTTTGAAAAGACGCCAATTGCCGCTGGGGAGAGCCGAACCTGGTCAGGCTTCTACCTGTGGGCGCAGAATATAACGCCTGATGCTACAAGTCGCGTTGCGATATATTCACCAAATGACCCATACCTCCCTCCGCCTGCAGGCTATATGGGGCATCTTGTGCTGGATTATGTGCCTGAATCCTGCAACTATACAGGCTCGATGGATTTCTGGCTGGACTTGACGGTACGCACCGAGCTCTCGCTGCCTATTCCAGTGGTCACCGACCCCCTGAATGGAACCCGGTTCCACATGACCGTATTCGCGCCCGTCCCCGAACCATCTTCGCTCGCTGCTCTTGGAGTTGGGCTTGCGCCATTGACGGCTTTTGGGATTAGGAGACGGAGAAGTAGCAAAATGGCCTGATAGTCTGATGGCTGGGAATGGATGAGGCTGCAATTTCGGGATTAATCTGTTAGGCGGGAGGTTTCGGGATTTCCGTTCCGCCTGCGGCTCCACTCAAATCCCGAAAAACCAAAATTACCCATAAAAACTGAGGAATGAGGAACGAAATTATGATTAAAAAGTATGTATGGCTCGTGCACTTGCTTTGCTTAGGTTTCTTACTTGTTGTGTATAGCGCTGACCCCGCTTTAGCACAATCTGCCGATAATTGGAATATCGGTTTATCGACGATTGGTAATGGAAGCGCAATGGGTTCCTTAATTGGTATAGCTCCGTGGGCACACGATGGATATGATGGCGGAACGGGTATGTATATTAATCCAAGCTATAAAGTCATCATATTGGATTATTACAAGGAGTACGGTCCTGACTGGGATGGTCCGTCCGGATTCTACGGTGGTGATTTTGAAAAGACGCCAATTGCCGCTGGGGAGAGCCGAACCTGGTCAGGCTTCTACCTGTGGGCGCAGAATATAACGCCTACCACGGCAAATCGCGTTGCGATATATTCACCAAATGACCCATACCTCCCTCCGCCTGCAGGCTATATGGGGCATCTTGTGCTGGATTATGTGCCTGAATCCTGCAACTATACGGGTTCAATGGATTTTTGGCTGGACTTGACCGTTCGAACCGATCTCTCGCTGCCTATTCCAGTGGTCACCGACCCCCTGCAAGGCACCAGGTTTCACATGACCGTATTCGCGCCCGTCCCCGAACCATCTTCGCTCGCGGTTCTTGGGATGGGAATCGCGCCATTGGCGATGTTTGGATTTAGGAAACGGCGGTGGTAAACGCGCAGTTTCGGGAAAAGGGTTTTAGGTGTTTCGGATTTGAATGGAGCGTCAGCGGAACGGAAATCCCGAAACTAACCAGCCTAACGCTAAGAGGAAAACGCCGCTCACTTCGGGAACTCTTGAACGCGCAAATCTGCCAACGCAGTGCAGACAGCCATTTCCACAGCATACGCAAAAAGGCGAGTATATGCCGCGTCCGATACAGCGCAAACCCAAAATATCTAACCGAAACTCTGCTCCTGGCAGGGATATGAGCATCAAGTGTGTAACTCTATGTAATAGTATGATCGAAAAGAAGCGCATGGAGCAATACAAAATGAAATATTCACCCCTTTCCAGCCAGGAAGTGATTGATGTTATCAACGGCAAAAAGGCTGCGCCGCGCGTGCCTATTTTTGTTCATATGTGGGTCCATCCTGATACTTTCGGGGACCGCGAGGATGCTGTGCGCGAAATGCTGAAGCGATATCCGAGCGATATCTCGACCCGTCATATCGCTGGGCGAACTTCGATGAACCGAAAAGCGACGGTGTCTTGGGCTTGGATGAAATTGTAGTGATAAACGATTGGGCGCAGCTCGATGGCATTCTCGCTGATTTTCCCGACCCCAATTATCCCGATCTGCTGAAGTGGGCTAAGCCGCATGACGGCCGCTACAACCTCGCACAATTCTGGTTTTGCCTTTTCGAGCGGCATTGGATGCTCAGGGGAATGACCAACGCCTTGATGGACTACTACACCGACCCGGATTGCGTGCACAAGCTCTTCAGGAAGCTGACGGATTTTTACCTGGTAGTAATTGAACGCGCGGCGAAAGAACACGGCTGCCATGGCGTTATGATCTCAGATGATATAGGAATGCAGACGGGACCGTTTTTTTCGGTTAATATCTTCAGGGAGTTCTTTAAGCCATACTACAAAGAGATGATAGAAAAGGCCCATTCACTCGGCATGCATTTGTGGCTGCACGCTTGCGGAAACATCGAGCATTTCCTGCCGGACTTCGTCGAAATCGGGTTGGATGTCATCCACCCCATTCAAAAGCACACGATGGACGAGAAAGTAATCGCGGCGAAATACGGTCAGGATATTTGTATATGGGCTGGCTTCGATGTGCAGCAGGTAATTCCGTGGGGTACGCCCGAAGAAGTCCGCGCGGAAGTGCGATACATGATCGATACATTCCAGCGCCCGAATGGAAAACTGATCTTCACCGCAGGAAACGGCATAAACGGCGACTGCTCCCTGCAAAGCCTTGAAGCGCTGTTTGAGGAAGCGTTGGAATATGGGTCGAAAATCTAAAACCGACAAATCAACTTGAGGCCTTCTTATGAAGGCCTCAAGTTATTCCTTAACGAGCGATACTGATTATCTGAATATGATGCGCCACGAAGCCGTTGGCCAGGTTGCCGTAACCGCTCATCTTAACTCTCACTCCGGGCTTTAGCTCCGCAAAAGTGGCACATTTCATCTGGTTTTGAAGAATGGTGTCTTTATCTGCCAGCACCGACAGCACTGCGGTTTCGGTGCGCATTGTAAACGTCATCGAAACCTGATCAACACTCAGAATTGTGCCGAGTATGCTGATTGGCGTTTGCGGGAGAGCCCCCAGCATGTCATCCCTGCTGCGCATAATGCTCACATTCTGAGCATCAATTTCCTTGACTCCAACGATATTGCCCGAAACCCGCACTGCATCGCCGCTGTTCACGCTGACCAGCCTGATGCTTTGCCCGCCATTGGTGAGCGTGGCGTTCGCGATATTCACCGTAAATGCTCCGTTTGAAGTGCGCACTTTGAGCTTTCGACCTGTATAATCGATATCCATCACTAGACCGCTGCCCTGCCAATCCGGTGGACACTGCTCGATCTTAGGCGGCAGCTCAACGGTTTTGGCCGGCTCAGTCGGCTGTTTCTCGATTATTATTCTGATTTGTTTCTGCGGTCCGCTTGCGGTCGCAGCGGGTTCCGATGTAAACAGCCGCACCCTCGATGCAACTATGCGACAACCTTCGCCCACTTTGCCAAACACTCTCACAACATCGCCGACTTTAGGAGGATACTTGCTCCCATCGGCATCATTAGCCACAAACTGCGAGTTTTCACCCTTAACATCATATTCTTTATTGTCTTTTCCGAGCATAGTGAAATTGGGACCATTCACTTGAGTGATGGTACCGGTGGCAAGCCAATTGCTGCCCACATCGGCGGTGATGGGACATGGCTCGCCGTCTGCACTTGCGATATATGCAACGCTCATTAGCACCATCCCCACAATGAGAATGGAATAGAGCCGCTTTGATATTGCCATGGCCTTTGCGCCTCCTTTACTTTGAGGCTATGGACCCTGTTTTCTGCCTGTTATTGATGTACCCCGTGCCCAAATGCCCTAAACGATGCTAAAGAGCGCAATATGCGGGAATTGGCGTTTGATGAATCTTGCCGCATTATTGGCTGCCGGCATTACCCGCATAAACTAATGCATTGACGAGTTTGATTGGAAGTAATAGAATATAATGTCAACAAACCAGCTTCGGGACGAAAAAACAGTCCCGAAGCATACAAATAGACTATGGTTGTCGTTGATTTATAGCAGGTCAGGCACAACAATATTTTTTGGCAGCGATCCAACACAGGCGGCAAACACCTTTGAGAAAGAGATGGAGTGGCTTGCCCAACGGGGGTTTCCGTGGTAGAAGGGGATAACCGATATGAAAACAGGACTTGATTTACAAGGTTTGTGGAGACAGTTAAGAAGTATGTTCAAAGATACTTGCCTTTACGCGGTAGTTAAAGAGTTTGCAGTTCAGAAGTTTTCAGAGTTTGGTTACAAAGGCATACGCAAGGAATATGACGGTATTCAATATACCGTAGAACTGCAATACTGTGAAATAACATTCTGGCATTATAAAATGGATGTTGGTTGCTCAATCAGACCAATCTCCGCCGACCCTGAAATCCGGTATGCCACTATACAAATTGATGAAAAAATGGTTGGTAGTGGATTCGTGCGTTCTGAAGTCGATAGACAAATGCAGATGATTGTTCATAATTATCGACAGTTATTGCTTGGTGACTTTACAAATTGGTCTGTTGACGATACCTAGTGGGTTATCCCATTCACATTCTTATGCTTAGTGCCGCCAGCGCAGTAGTTTGGAGTTAAAATGATAGCAACAATAATTCTCTTAGCTATATTGGGGTTTACAACATATCTGGAAATCGTCGGCTTAATTCTCGTGATTGCTAGAAACAAGCGTGGGTATGGCCCATCTCCGATACCCTTTCCAATTATGTGGATGTTTTATGTCATTTGCATTCTGCTCTCATTTGTGTCACTCTTGCCGCCGCGTGTTGTTTTGGGATATTGCCTTTACCTACATATTGTTGTTCATTGGCTCATTCCTCTATATATTATACGGAAACGTCTGTAGGCTAATGGTAAGTCGAAATTTCAGAGACAACTCTCTGCTTTAGAACATTGACAATTGAATAGAGTCATTGGTCATTACACAACATAATGATGGCACGAGCGCAACGTTCAATGCCGCTGACCAGATGACCGCATTCGGCGCGACGACTTTCGGTTACGGGGCTGACGGGCTTCGGACTTGGAAAAAGGTTGGGGAGGCGGATAAGAGGTATTTCCTGTATGAAGGCGGGCAGGCTGTCTGCATGCTGGATTCAAGCGGGAATGTGCTTGCCCTTAACACCTTCGGGCCAACAGGGCTGATTTCGAGGAGCGAGGGCACGAATCAGGCGTTGGGTTTGCGCGGAAACCATTATTTCTTTACATTCGACCCACGCGGCAATGTTGCGCAGATTCAGAATAATAACGGCACGATTGCCGCCAGCATGACATTCGATGCATACGGAGCGCCGATCCAAGGCTCAACTTCCAACCCAACGCCGTTTGGCTACGGCGGGCAATCGGGCTACTACAAAGATCGCGAATCCGGCCTGATTCTGTGCTCTTATCGCTACTACGACCCCGCCGAAGGCCGCTGGCTAACCCGCGACCCGATTGGATACGACGGCGGGATAAATGTATACGCTTACTGCGGTGGGAACCCGGTGGGGCGGCTGGACCCGAGTGGGTTTTACTCGATCAATGATCTAAAATGGACGTAATGCACGCCCGACAGATTGGACATGAGTTTATACGCGGTCTCAGGAATGATTGGCAATCGGGGCGATTGGCGTACGATAACTTTCCTACGTTTTCCAGAGGAGCTGAGAGGGTTGGCTGGGCAGCAGGCACTGGAGACTACAGCTTGTTGGCTCCCGATTACGTCGCAGTTAATTGGAATGTGCCTAACTGGACAAAAATATTTATAGAAGGTAAATTTGATAGTGGCTTCTCCGGTCAATTGGTAGGGGATTGGCGAAATGGTCGGTGGTACGCTGGTGGTGGTGCGTACGTTGGCACACCAGGAGTTAGTGTAACGGCAGGGTGGTATGAGTACGACTGGGCAAGCCATAGCAATAGAGCCGAACAGCTCGACAGTTTTTTAACAGAGTTCTCGACAAACGCAACTGTGAGTGCTGGCGGGTTCTTGACACTGGGTCGAACAGAAGGCCGTCCGGTAAATCCGGGGTGCGGCACGGGTTATGCAACGGAGTGGGGTTGGTCAACGCCAAATGTAAGTTACAGCACAGTTTTTGATTGGAGAATGCCAAATCCGAGCAGGTAAATTGGAGAAGTTTACGGTAAGTGCTACGCTGCCCAGCCTTGTGCTGACGCACACAATTCTTGTAGATGAGAAGAGGTAAAAATGACAACAGACGATGTAGGTGCTCTATTTATGGGTTTAGTTGTGTGTCTGAGTTGTCTGTCTTATGGGATACGAATGTTGCACGCTGAGGATATCTACAGAAAAAATCAAGAAGAACTAGAGCAGAGCAAAGAGTTCGTAGAGAAACTGCCAGCCATCATTCGACCTTTGGTTGACTGGATGAGGCATTCGGGCGAAGCCTCACCAGAGTTCGTTCGCGGTTCCCGATATCTTGGACCTCTATACGTAGTCATTGGGGTGCTAGGCGTTGCTTATTGTTTGTATCACCTGATTCGCGGCGCTATACAATATCTATTCTGACAGCTAACTATTTCTGCATTAATTGCACATTGACAATCCAATATAGCGCAACCCTACGACCTACGACGGCGTAAGCGCAACGTTCAATGCCGCTGACCAGATGACCGCATTCGGCGCGACGACTTTCGGTTACGGGGCTGATGGGCTTAGGGCTTGGAAAAAGGTCGGGGAGGGGGATAAGAGGTATTTCCTGTATTCAGGCGGGATGCCTGTTTGCGAGATGGATTCTTCGGGGAATGTGGTCGCGATTAACACATTCGGGCCGACCGGGCTGATTTCTCGCGATGAGGGTGAGAACCATTATTTCTACACTTTCGACCCGCTGGGGAATGTGTCGCAGATTCAAGACGACAGCGGCGATGTGGTCGCCAATGTGGGATATTATGCCTACGGCACTCCCCTGGCAGAATCGGAGTCTAACCCAACGCCCTTCGGCTGCGGTGGTCAGGCAGGCTATTACACCGATGAATCCGGCCTGATTCTGTGCTCTTATCGCTACTACGACCCGACCGAAGGCCGCTGGCTCACCCGCGACCCGATTGGATACGACGGCGGGATAAATGTTTATGCTTACTGCGGTGGGAATCCGGTTGGGAGGCTGGATCCGAGTGGACTTGCGTGGTATGATGGCTGGCTTAACGGCGAGTGGGGAAGCAAAGTACCGGTTCTTGGCGGGATGGCGCAGCAGGCTGGTTGCGATTACGCGAAATGTGAGATGGGCAAAGGCTCTGGTTGGCAGGCTGCTTGGTCTTGCGGTAAGGCCGGGGTTGCAATAGTTGGTGGTAGTGTAGTGCTTGTCGCTGGCGGCGAGATTGCAGCGGGAGTCGGAACCGCATATGATGTAGCACTCGGTGCCTATGTTAGCGTAAATACAGCTGGCGCGAGCGCCTTGGGAGCAATATCTGGAGTTGTGGGAGGAATAGTCAATAGGGCGCGGGGGCTGCGTGATCCCTTTTCAATCCGATTTAGTCAGAATACCTGCTCGTATAGCTTTAGAAATCCAGCATATGGCAATATTGATGACCTTGCAGGGTCGCTGAGGAATGGTTCCATTACAGCACGCCAAATAGATCCAATCAGATTGGTAAATAGTGGAGAAGATTTGTATACATTAGATAATCGCAGACTGGAAGCGTTTCGGAGAGCTGGTGTGGCTATAAGGGCGCGAATGGCTACGCCAGAAGAAATTACTAATAATGAGGGCTGGAAATTTACTACCACAAACGGTGGCACATCAATTCGTGTGAGAGGTCAATAATGCTTAATTGTAAACATGTAGATTCAATAAACAACCGTGCGCGCTTTGTGGCATTTGTGCGGGAGTTAGCTGCCAACTTCGTGGCAGATCCGCAATCGTGGGATAACTGCAACATATCACTGTTTCTGAATGCACTCGCAGCATTTGTAGAAGATATGGACGGTTATTATGTAAATCAGGGCTTGCCAATTCCAGAAGAACCAGACTGGAACGTAATCGCAAATGTGCTAATGGCAGCAAGAGTTTACGAGTAGAAACGAAAATGGCTGCATCTTGAGGTTTGGTTGTTTCGGCAGCAGTGACTTCAACACTATCTCTCGAACATCGGCAGATGCATCCGCAAGACAATGGAAAAAGAATTGGCGTTCACTGCTGCCGCGCAGCACAAGATCTTGACCTTATTGATGAGTTTTAATAAATGGTGGACAGTCCCCTATTTATTAAGACATCTGCTCAAAAGCAGCGTTCAGTATTTATATGGCACATTGACAACTTATTATTGCTGAACCTAATACGATCACAACGGCAATCCAACTACCTACAACGGCACGAGCGCGACATTCAATGCCGACAACCAGATGACCGCATTCGGTTCGATGACTTTCGGTTATGGTGCTGATGGGCTTAGGGCGTGGAAGAGGATCGGTTCGGCGACTAAGCGTTACTTCTTGTATGCAGGCGGGGTGCCTGTTTGCGAATTGGCCGAAAATGGAGCCGTCATCGCGATCAACACATTCGTCCCAACTGGGCTGATTTCTCGCGATGAGGGCGAGAACCATCATTTCTTTTATACGTTCGACCCGCTGGGCAATGTGTCGCAGGTTCAAGACGACAGTGGCGATGTGGTCGCCAATGTTGGATACGACGCCTATGGCAATATAATCGAAGGCTCGGACACCAACCCAACGCCTTTCGGCTACGGCGGGCAGGTTGGCTATTACACCGATGAATCCGGCCTGATTCTGTGCTCTTATCGCTACTACGACCCGACCGAAGGCCGCTGGCTCACTCGCGACCCGATTGGATATGACGGCGGGATAAATGTTTATGCTTCGGCCCTTCGGCATTTGAGGAGCGCATATTATTCAACCGCAAATAACAGAAGTAACCACCCACCCCAATAAATCCCGAAACTAACCAGCCTAACGCTAAACAGAAAACGCCGAAATCAAGGTTGGATTTGAAAGGTTATCATGCTGCTCATGCTTCGAGAGCCTCAGCATGGCGTAGTGGGCGCTCAGCATGGCGAAGTGGGGGCCTCAGCATGGCGAGTTTGGTGCTCAGCATTTCTAGTTGGAAACGCATAATTCATAATTCATAATTCATAATTCATAATTCAAAACTGATGCGCATCATCCCTTCCGGGCTCTCCACTCTCCACTCTCCACTCTCCACTCTCCGCTCTCCACTCTCCACTCTCCGCTTTCCACTCTCCACTCTCCGCTCTCCACTCTCCACTCTCCGCTCTCCGCTTTCCGCTTTCCACTTTCCACTCTCCGCTTTCCACTTTCCACTTTCCACTTTCCACTCTCCACTAAAAACTAAATCGCCTGCTTTATGGCCTTAAGTGCATCATGGGCTTTCCAATGCACGCGTTTACCGAACTTTGTTATCTTGCCGGAAGCCGACTGCGCGGCTTCTGTCACTTTACTTCTGCTTTCTCGCCCAGGCGCGGGGGCTAGAAACATGCCAAGCGCTGCTCCTATCGCGCCGCCCAGCAGCAGTCCAGCCCAAAAACTCTTGAACATCGCAGCACACCTCCTGATAATGGATATTACCATCCGGCCTCATATCCTAACCGCGGGAGATATCACAAGTCTTCGTGAACCACATATCGAACGTGATTGCTTACCGGCTCTCGCACCCAGACATATTCGCCCTGCAGATCCAACCGAATCTTCTGCTGATAATGATCTGGCGGCTCCGTTTCCTGTGATTCCAGCCAATCGAGGTAAGGGACTCTTTCCTTGTCCCTGCTCCAAATCACGTCGCCCCAGCCATAGGTCTTGCGAGCCTTGCGCTCGGGGGTCTCGGGTGTGAGATCGATTTCATGAATAACCGGGTTCCGAAATTCACCAGCAGGCAGCGCGACTATAAACCCGTCTGCGGCGTTGATATCTATGGAAAACTTGCCATCCGCCCTACTCCATTCGATCTCCATAAGGCTTGTGGGTAAATTGTAACCACCCCTGGCCCAGTCCAAGCCTCCTGTTTTGGGCTGGATAACAACAACCGGCGACTGCGGAGTAGATGCCTTAACGCCCAGAACTTCAGACGGCAGGAAATATGCAGATGCGATGCTTCGAGCGGCGATGATCGTCTCAAGAGCTTCTGAAACCAAATCGAGCTTAGCCATCGCCTGCAAAACATACAGCCCAAAACCGGGCATAAGCCGCAAAGCGCTCTCTCTTACTTGATCTTTGACCAGGCTGCAGCGCTCCATGCCCGCTAATCCGAATGCAACGGCGAAGACATTCGCAGCAGCGCTCCCTTCCCCGCCTGGCGTGGCTGTATAGGATGACAATTCCTCGTTCCAGAATCTTACATTGAACTCCCTGAGGACGTTCACAGCCCTGGCGTTCCACTTTTGCGCGTCATCGAAGTTTTCGGCAGCAACTGCAAGCTTCGAAGCATCGCGCAGCGCTTGATAATACATTGCGTTCCATCGAGCAATCGCCGCGCCCGCCGTGTTCACCAGAAGGCCATCTTCGTTTTCCCGCGAAGTGAGATAGTTATCAAGCAGCAGGCTCAGATTGGAGTATAGCTCCTCAACAATCAGCCGATCGCCGCTGTATAGATAATAATCATACAGCATCAGCGCCCAACCAAGCGCTTGCCCCGGGTTATTGAAGCGATGACCCGCGCGCGCAGGAATATCGAGCGATCCATCCGAGTTCTGGAGCCGCGCAAAACGCCGAATATCACTGGCAGCAAGATCAAAATCCACATAGCTGTAAAAATTTGCTAGAGCCTTAACGCGAGCATCCGACGGGTAACTGCCGGGGTCTTGCAAGGGGTCGCGCTCATAAGAATCCTGCATACACAGGCTCAGGGCATTCGCGCTTGCCATATAGATATCGTTTAGCCGATTATCGGAGCACTCGAAACTCCAAGCCTGCTTCACAGGATAACCCGTTTTGCACACACCAACGCTCTCGATATGCACCGCAGACTCCATATTTCGAAAATTGAGCTGCATATACCTGAAAGCGCGGCGACCAAAAGTCTGCCACTCCTGCCGACCGCCGTGCACGATCAATCTATCGGCTTGGGCGATGCCATCGCGGGTGGGATTCACGCGACCATGCTCATCCAATTCGTCGCAGTATCCTACATCCATCACCGTATGGCCGCCATCGCGCACCCGGATCTTCGGAAATCCAACGACCTTTCGGCCAAAATCCAGCGCCACGAAAACTTCCGCGCCGGGGTTGATGATGGTCGCTTCCCCTGCGCCGTGAATCAGGTTCTGAGGGTATTTTATCGCTCCCGGCTTTGGCTCGGTGGTCTGCCTGCTCATTCGCGTGGCGGGGTTGATGTCATCTGAATCATTGCTGGTCACAATCCCCCAGCTAACAACTTTTTTTGGCCCTGCCTCTATCTCAACCAGATTCGGGGACTGCTTTAAGATCAATTCGCCCCAGGGCACGGCTTCCGGCAATCCAAGAACCTCGGGCTCTTCCCATAACCTGTCATCGAAACTCACCACATTCCAGCCCACAGGCTTCGCGTGAGAATCGTATATTTCTTGAAAACCAATGCTCGAAGACATTCGCATGGAATCAAAATCCCAATCACAAGCGAGCTTCACCCGCCAGTGATTATTCGACACAAGTATCGGCTCAGGACTATTGGGAACATCGATTTGCAGCAGCAGGCCGCCGGGTCTGCACGGAACTTGTAATGTGTCCACTCCATAGTTATAGCAAATAGCGCCCACCACATTGCAGCCGGGGCGCAGAAATCGCTTAACATCGTATTGGTCATACATAAAAAACGAGGGGCCGCTGCGAGCATCGCCCCTGCCAACGCATTGACCATTCACGAAAAGCCTATATTCTGAGCAGCAGGCAATGCTTAGGACGGCATCAGAAACCGCAGGAAGATCGATCTCTCTGCGCGCATAGATATAGCAATTCGCTGTTTCCGAATGCTCCTTCGCCCAAATCCATTTCGCCTGCCATTGCATTATTTATCAAGACTCCTTTTTGCGTCTAGCATCTGAATCTCCACTAATTGTTCGGGCGGATTTGCAATCCGGCCCGTTTACTTCTGTTCGCTAAGCGCCTTCAGCACATGCTCCACATGTGTCCCGCGCCAGTATATCCTATCACAATTCACACAAATGCCGAAATTTTCTTGCGTTCGGTAGACATAAGGCGGCACGCGGCTGGCCACTTTCTCCTTGGAGATCGGCTTTATTTCGCCGTTGCAGACGGTGCAGCGGGTGAATAGCGTTTCCTCCGAAAACTGCAGGCCGAGCTTCTTGAAAACCTGCCGCACCTGCTCAGAGGTCGTTCCCCAATTCACAAAAACGCAGCGCGAGCGCACAATGCGTCGGTCACAGAGGGGCAGATCGCGTGTCAGAAGAATGCGGTCTTCGTTGATCGCAATGCGCACGAGGTCGTCATCATCCGCATCTGGGATATAGACAGTATCATACCCCAGCATCCTCAGCCATTTCGCCAGTTTCCCAAGCATCGCATCGGCAAGAAATCTCATCTCATCGCCTTCTCAATCTCGGATTACCTATGAAAGAGGCACGTTTGACGCGCGGGGGTGACATTCATTCGATCAAAACACCGTCTCAAGCCTATCCGCAACCCCATAAGCCTCGGCAATCGACCTCAACCTTAACCTTAGATTCTCCCGATAGGCCCATTTCTCCTTCTCATCGAAGAAAAACTGACGGTAAGCCTCTATTTGGTCGGGATAATATCGCTTTAGAAATGGCAGCATATCGTTCCACAGGCCCGGTTTGGGGTTGAGCTTATCTGCGACGATGTGCGATAGGGGCAGCGGGGCGATGGCGGAAATTAGCAATTCCAGGGCTTCGTCTGTGTCGGAAAGGCCCGGCATAAATGGCCCGAGAAACGCCCAGGCTTTGATTCCTCGCAAGCAGGCTTCCTCCAGCGCAGCGATGCGCTCGCGGGTGGGTGACGCGCCGGATTCGATCCTGAAACGAAGCTGCTCGTCCATTGTTGTAAGGGTGCAGCCGACCTGGCAGTTGGCGTGCCCCTCCATAATATCAAAATCACGGGTTACGAGCTTACTTTTGGTGAGGATGCTGGGGTGAAAACCTGAATCGACGAGGATCTTCAGGCACTCGCGGGTCACTTTATAACGTATTTCGGCAGGCTGGTAAGCGTCACAAACCGAGCTCACAAACACTTGCCCGGGCTTCTTTCGCTTTACTTCGCCTCTCAGAACCTCGGGCGCATTAATTTTAACATCCAGAAACTGCCCCCAAGGCTCCTGATGCCCCGAGAACCGCTGCATAAATCTGGCATAGCAATAGACGCAGCGATGAGCACACCCGACATAGCAATTCACGCAATAATCCGATAAGCCGGACTTGGAAAGCGCTGATTTAGCTTCAATTTCACGCGGCGCTGGCATGAGTTAATTATAACACGAAAGGAAGGGCGCAATGTTTCGGGAAAAGGGTTTCCCGAAACAACTTAAAAATCGTATCCTTTTATCGACTCACCAGATTGAGCCATGCTTCTTCTCCTTCTCCCCGCCTTTGAATCGCGAATTTCGCGGAAGGTCCGAAGGACGCGAAAGGGCTCCGCCGACCACATTCGCTATTCAACAATCCTGCGCCCTCACCCTAACCCTCCTTCGACAGGCTCAGGATGTACCTCCCCCAGGAGAGGGAATTACCCTCCCCTTTCGCGAAATCCGCGTACCATCCTGAGGCTCTCGAAGGACGCGACATCCGCGATTCAACACACAATAATACAATGAACTAATAGGAGTTTATCCTATGAATGGCTGCTTGTCAAATGTCTTTTTTTCGTCTGTTTCTGATTTCGATGTTTCGGGATTTTGGTTTCATCAAGCCTGACAGCATAGTGCATTCCGAAATCCCGAAATATCAAGCCCCGGAAAAGCAGATTCCCCTTCCCCGCCATCGGACTATCAGACCATCAGACCACCCATTCCCCCAACATGAGCTTGACGCTCATGCTTCGTAATGCGATAATTGATGTGCATGGATAATGAGGAGCGGCCTTGATATCGCTAAGTTTGTCAAATCTCACGCATGAATATAATGAGCGCCTGGTCTTCCAATCTGTGAGTTTCCAGTTTGATGGAAAATGCATGTCCATAACTGGCTGCAATGGATCTGGTAAATCCACGCTCACGCGCATTATTGCAGGGCTTGTTACGCCGATAGATGGTTGCGTTACGGTCTCTGTTGACGGCAGCTCCATTGCCCGCGAGAACCTGCGAGATGTGGTTGGATTGGCGGCTCCCGATGTGCGACTTTATGGCGAATTAACTGCGCGCGAAAACCTCGAATTCCTCTCAACCGCCAGGTCTGCTGGAATAGGAAAACACCGAATTGGCGAGGTCTTAGAGCAAGTCGGGCTTGCGAACCGGGGCAATGATCCTGTGAGAGAATTGTCATCAGGTTTGAGGCAAAGAGCATGTTTCGCGGCAGCTTTATTGCATGAACCTCTGCTTCTGCTTTTGGATGAGCCGTCTACGAATCTGGATGAAGACGGCATTTCCATGCTCAATGAGGTGATCCAGGCTCAAATGAGGCGGGGGATGGTCATAATCGCCACCAACGATGTTCAAGAGGCAGCTCTCGGGCAGAAAACTCTTGATTTGGGAGGCAGGCAGTGAGCGTCAATTCCAAACCAAACCCTGCCATTTCCTCGATGCCGAAAGCGCCTCAACTAATGGACATTCTGCGATGTGCTTTAGCCGTATTGATTAAAGACATCAAATGCGAGTTCAGGGTCAAAAGCGCGCTCAGCGCTATACTGCTATTTGCCATAACGAGCGCTATTGCGGTATCGTTTACTTTACAGGCTTATGGCGGCAACAGCGCAGTTTCCTCCACTCTGCTGTGGCTCGTGATATATTTCTCGGCAATGTCGGGGTTGAGCAGGTCTTTCGTGAGGGAAGAGGAAACTAATACCGCCCCCACCCTGAGGCTCGCGGCGCGCCCCGCAAGCGTTTATCTGGGCAAATTGGCTTTCAACTGGGCACTGGTCATTGCCCTGCAATGTGTTACGGCGCCTTTGTTTATTATGTTTATGGGCTCATCTGTTGGCAATTGGGGGCAGTTTATATGCATTTTGTTAATAGGCGGGCTTGGACTTAGCGCCGGAGCAACTGCTGCCGCAGCGATGGTTGCAAAAGCAGCCACCAAGGGAGCTGTTTTTGCTGTAATATGTTTCCCGCTTTTGATTCCGGCTCTCGTGATATCGATACACGGCACAAATATCGCAATGGCCGCCAGAGGCGCAATAAGCGCCGCAAGTGATATAAGAACGCTGATCGCATTCAGCGGAGTGATAATAACGGCAAGTCTAATGCTGTTCAAGTTTATCTGGGAAGATTAGACAATGCTGTATAGGAATATGCATTAATGTTAGACAATAATCAGTCGTTAAGAACAGATACCACAATGCCTTTAGCTCTACGGGTAGGGCTTGGCGTTTGGATGTCGGCTGTTATAATTGGGACGTTCCTCTTTGTGCCGCCTGCACAGGGTTTCGCGTCTCCTGACGCAGCAAGGATGGTAATATTTCACATCCCATGCGCGATAGTTGCGGTGATCGCGTATATAATCTCAGCTATCTATGCGATTGCCTTTCTGAGTAAAGGCAAGATTATGAGTGACGAAAAATCCGCCATCGCCGCTGGGTTGGGTTTCCTCTTCACAGCGCTCGCCACCGTCACCGGCATGATATTCGCTCAGGCGCAGTGGGGAAAAACATGGAACTGGGACCCAAAACAAACGTCAATACTCATGCTGATTATGGTATATGCCGCATATTTCACGTTAAGATCATGCATACCCGGGCAGATTGCGCGGGCCAAAATCAGCGCGGCTTATAACATTTTGGCAGGGCTTATAATGCCGTTTCTCGTGATTATATTGCCTCGTATGCTGCCGAGCCTGCACCCGAAATCGGCGCATCTATCGCCTGAATACCAAATTGCGCTGGCGTGCGCGGCGATTGGTTATATTGTGCTCTTTATCTGGATGTTTAGACTTCAAGTTCGTATTGCGGAGTATATAATGGCCGCAAGGAGGGTTAGAATTGGATAATATGCTTGCGCTGGCAGCAGCGCCGTTAATCGTGTGGGTTGGAGTATTTGTTTATCTTTGGCGAATCGACTCCAAGGTAGGAAAACTGAAACAATGAATACTCGTCACCCTGAACTCGATTCAGGGTCCAGGTGCCGAAGGAGTAGATTCTGAAACAAGTTCAGAATGACGTGGTACTCACGACAAGTGAGGGGAAAGCTGAAGCAATGAATAAACTGGTCTATGTTATAGGCGCGTTGCTGATTCTTGCATTTATTGGAATGGGCGCCCGTGAAATGATGCAATCGCAATCGCCGTATGTTGAGACAGTTGCGGAAGTGAAATCCGCGCCTGCTGGAAGCTCGGTTCAGTTTATTGGGGCAATAGTCCCCGGTAAGGCCAAATACAGCGCCGATGGCAAAGAACTCACATTCTTCATGAAAGATAAAAATGGCGAAACGCTCTGCGTGCGGTTTGAAGGCGTCAAACCGCAAAACTTCGATACTGCTCCTAAGGCTGTCGTTCGCGGTGTTTACAAAAATTCTGATTTCCACGCAGATCAGGTGCTGCTGAAGTGCCCATCCAAATACGAAGGCAAGTAGGTTTATATTGCAGTCTATAACTATAAGTCTCGATAATCTCTCCATTTACATTGCTCTCTTTTGCGCGGTAGTGTCATTGGTTATCTACGTCATAAGCGCAGCAGCTAAGCGAGATGATCACGATCATGTTATAAACAAAATCGCCGGTTATGTGTATTTTGCGTCGACGATATTTGTCGGATTTGCGTCTGTTCATCTGATGCAACAAATCCTCTCACTTTCTCATTATGATGTGGCATATATTTACGATTACAGCGGCCCGAAGGACGAACTGCTCTATCGCATTTCTTCATTCTGGGCGGGGCAAGAAGGCTCTTTGCTGCTTTGGACGCTATTCAGCGGCATAATCGGTCTGATGCTAATACGCAAGAGAGCCGTCTTCGCGCCGGCAACAATGGCTTTCTGGTGTTCCATCCAAACGTTCTTTCTGGTTCTGCTGGTTGTGGCTGATCCATTCCGCAAGTTTGCTGAATACCTGCCGGAGATGGTCGGTCAGGGGCTGAACCCTCTCCTTAAAAACCCGTGGATGGCAATTCACCCGCCTATAGTATTCCTGGGTTACGCTGCTCTGCTGGCACCGGCTGCGATAGTCGTGCAGGCTCTAATTAAGGGCGACTTGCGCGAATGGTCGAATAAGGCTCTTCCATGGGCCGTGTTCGGCTGGGTCTCACTCAGTGCCGGACTGATTCTAGGTATGGTTTGGTCTTATGAAGTGCTTGGATGGGGCGGCTACTGGGGCTGGGACCCGGTAGAAAACGCCTCGCTTGTTCCGTGGCTCACCGGCACGGCGCTTGTGCATGGACTTGTAATGCAGCGCTACAAAGGCCGAATGGCTTGGTCAAATGTGATACTGGCGCTTGTAACATTCCTGTTGGTTATCTATGCGACATTTCTTACTCGCAGCGGGGCGCTTTCAAAAATCTCGGTTCACTCATTCTCTGATCTTGGCGCTTACGCTTATCTGCTGGGTTTCTTGATTTTCTACGCGATAATTTGCAACGACTTGCCGCTGCTCGCCTGGAAATCAATCAAGCCAGACGCGAAGCCACTACAACCGGTGAGCAAGGATTTCATTGTTGTAGTTGGCGTTATAGTGATGATTCTATTCGCTGGCGTGGCGCTGATAGGCACATCGCTCCCACTGCTGACGAAAGTTGGTGTGAAGCCAGAGTTCTACAACAACATGTGCAAACCGATTGGCTTTGTGGCGGCGCTTGCGATTCTGATTTCATCTTTCATAAGCTGGAGCCGAACCGGCAATAGTCCTGTTAGCTTTAGTTTTAGCAAATCGAGCTGGAAATCCGGCTCGCATGTTGCGCATATCGGTGTGCTGATGATGATGCTCGGTATTGCATTCTCCTCATTGAGCAAGACCGAAAAGCTGCAGTTGCCTATGGGAGGATCATCCAGCAGCGCGATGGGCTATGATTTCACCTATGTAAGCAGAGAGAAAACATCAGACACAACTGATACCCTTATTGTGTGGGCCAAACACAACGATCACCAAATAAAGATACCTTTAGAAATCGTGAATACGAATCGCGGCATGCTTAGAAAACCGCGAATATTCTCGTTTTTCACAGGTGATCTATATGTATCGCCTGCGGATATAAAGATTACACCCAGCGCCTCGCTTACCAAAGATGGATGGATGTCTTTGCCTGCTCAGATTCCAGCGACCGAGGCCTATGTAACGCTCCTTGGAATGAATGTAGAAAAACGTGAAGTTACTCTGCAATATCAGGCTCCGGGACAGGATGCGCGGGAAATAACCGTCGCTGAAGGCCATCCAGCTACTGTTGGCGATTACACGCTTATATTCGACGAATTTGTGCAAACTGGCGAAGGCCAGGAAATGGGCGCCAACGCAGGCGTTAATCTTGCGGTTGAAGGCCCAGGGCTTGCAGAAAGAGCTATAATTGAGGTAAGCTGGAAGCCGTTTATATCACTACTCTGGATTGGAACTGCGTTAATCATTCTCGGCGGATTAATGGCCACATGGCGGCGGTTCCGAGAATATCGGACAAAAAACTATGGGATATTACCCGATAATAATTGACCTGACCGATAAGCCATGCCTGGTTATTGGCGGCGGCGGGATCGCATATAGAAAAGCTCAGGCTCTCGTGGACGCTGGATCCCGGGTGAAACTCATCAGCCCGGAAGTAGATAAGCGCATAGAAGCTCTCAAAAATGTGATTGTTGTTCGCCGCGTGTATCAACCGGGCGACCTTGATGGTTATGCCCTGGTGTTCGCGGCTACAGGCAACCGCGAAGTAAACAGCATAATCGCGCATGAGGCCGCCGAAAAGGGCATTCCCATTAACGTAGTGGATGACCCTGAGCTCTGCTCATTTATTGTGCCGGCAATTTTGCGCAGAGGAGACCTGATGATTGCAGTGACCACTTCCGGCAAGGGCCCTGCTCTCAGCAAGAAAATCAAGAATCAGTTAGAAAACATATTCGGCGAAGAATACGCCCCGTATATTGCTCTGCTTGGCGAAATGCGAGAACGGGTAAAAGAACTCTACCCAACTCAAACTGAGCGGGAAGCGGCGATGAACCGCGTCATTGACAACTCTGAAGTTCTCGACCTGCTTAGAGACGGGCGAGACCAGGAAGCAAGGGAGACTGCGTTAAGTTGCATTTAGTTGTTGTAGGGGTTAACCATAATACAGCGTCAGTGGATGTCAGGGAATGCCTGGCGGTCGATGAATGCCGCATGGGTGAGATGCTGAGCGCTCTGAAGCAGCATGCCTGCATTTCAGAGGCGTGCATGGTTTCCACCTGCAATAGATTGGAAATTTACGCCGTGACTCGCGCGAAAGGTGATGACGAAACACTTCTCAAGTTCCTCAGCGAATACAGCGGCATTCCGCTAAACGATCTGGAATACACCGTATATCGAAAAACAGGCCACCACGCAATTCGCCACTTGTTTGAAGTGGTATGCGGGCTGGACTCGATGGCGCTTGGCGAAACGCATATACTCGGCCAAATACGCAGCGCTTACTGCATCGCCAGTGAACACGGAACCACCGATTTTTTCTTAGATGGCCTCTTCCAGCACGCGATAGGAGTCGGCAAGCGCGCGCGGACTGAAACCTCAATATCGTGCGGGTCGTTCTCGATAGGAGCGGCGGCGGTCGATTTGGCGAAGTTCGTGTTCGGCAGCCTCAGAGGGCACAAAGCGCTGTTATTGGGCGCAGGAAAAATGAGCGGTCTTGCCGCAAAACATCTCAAAGAGAATGGTATCGAGAAAGTCTTCATCTGCAGCCGCACGCCCGAAAAGGTGAGGCGGCTAGTTAAAGAACTGGACGGCGAAGCGATCGATGCTGCCCACATCGAGGAGGCGCTCTGCAAAGTAGACGTGCTCATAACTTCCACATCCGCCAATGAGCCGATTGTAACCAAAGAGCTTATGCAGCGGGTAATGAGCGTCCGCCAGACCTCGCCGATCTTCATAATTGATATTGCAGTGCCGCGTGACGTTGAGCCCGAGGTAGCCGAAATTGAGAGTGTTTTCCTTTACAACATAGATGATCTTCAATTCCTGGTGCAGCGCAGCCGATCTGACCGAGAGGCGGAAGTGGGCAAGGTCAACGAGATCATTGAAGAAGAAACCACCGCTTTTATGGTCGGCTTAAAGGCGCTTGAAGCTGTGCCGGTCATAAGGCAGCTCAGGGCCAAGTTTGACTCAGTATACATATCCGAATGGGAAAAGTGCTCGGCAAAGCTCGCTCACCTATCGGAAAAGGACCGCGAATGCGTACGCAAAGCGATAAAGTCTGCTGTAACAAAGCTCACCCACGACCCAATTTTACGAATGAAAGACTATGCCGCCAATGACAGCAGCAGTAAGCTGGATATTGTGCAAGATATCTTCGGGATCAAAGAAGGCAGCGGAGAGCAGAGAGCGGAGAGCGGAGAGCCGGGAAGGGATTTTCCGCCTGCGGCGGATTCGGTTGTATGCATCCGAAGCAACAAATCCACCCGAACATAGATTGCTGGGGTTTCGGGAAAGGGGTTTCCCGAAACAACTTCAACATCTATACCGAAGTAATCAAACGGCTCAGCGGGAGCTTCGCCCTCCCCAACACCCAACACCCAACCCCCTTCTCCCTTCACCCAACACCCAACTCCCAACACCCAACACCCACCACCCAACACCCATCACCCATCACCCAACACCCATCACCCATCACCCAACACCCAACTTCCAACACCCAACACCCAACACCCATCACCCAACACCCATCACCCAACACCCAACACCCAACACCCAACACCCAACACCCAACACCCAACACCTACATTCTCTCGGTCTGCGTTTCCACTCTTCATTCCTTGGGAAAATCATTGATAGAGTCTCGGGCAAGGAGGAATGAATAATGGCAGATGTGGCTATAGGAATTATCAGCGCATTGGTGTTTTTGGCGGGGTTATCGGTCTACAGCGCCCTGAAGTTGGCAAAGAGGACTGATGAGATCACGACTGTGATCGAGAGAAATGAGGAGACAGAAGCTGCGTTGAACGTATGGCTTCCTGAAAGCGTTTTTACGAAGAAGCCGCGCAAAGAGGCCGCTGCAAAAAAAGGCAACTAACCCACTGAGGGTTTGCATGAGCGGCGCAAGCTGATACCCAATGCACACAGCGCGACCAATACACAGGCATAGGCAAATGTGTCGCCTATGCGCGTGTATATCGTGAATGTGTGCAAGGGCGAGATTCGTCCTGAAACGATGCCGCTTCTAAATATGTCCAGTTCGGTCACCGATCTTCCGTAAGGGTCAATTATTGCGGATATGCCCGTGCCTGCCGCTCTTATCAAATAGCGCCTGTTTTCGACAGCTCGCAGTTTAGCCATCATCAAATGGCCGCGCGCGGCCTGTGTTTGCAGGAACCATGAATCGTTGGTCATAACGATGAGCATCGAGGCGCTGTTTCGTGTCTCTAATCGCGATATTTGAGGAAAAAGCGATTCGAAGCAGATGCTGACCCCCACCCCGCCCATCTCTGTCGGCGCTACCGAGAATGACTTCCCCGGCAGCACATCAACGGGCCGCACGCCATAGCGCTCCAACCAGGGCATTTGCTTGCGAAGTGGGACATATTCGCCATAAGGCACCAAATGAACCTTGTGGTAAGCCCCCGTCTTGCGCCCGAGCCTGTCATAGAATAGCGCGGCGTTATAGCTTCTCGGTTCATAAGGATCGCTCGAAGGATCTAACCCGCCAATGATGCAATTTACTCGGTTCTTTCTCGCCGTATCGCTTACCAATGAATCCCAAGCGCCGGTTATTCGCACAGGCAGAGCGGTTTCCGGCCACACAACAATATCGGCGCCGCTCGCTGAGGCTTTGCGTGTCATATCGGCGTAACGCCTGTAGGCAATTGTGAGATACTCAGGCGATATATCAACCTCATGGGGCAAGTCGCCTTGAATGATGGCGATATTTGCGCCGGTCTTAGGCTTTGGCGCCGATTCGATAGCTAAATTGCCTCCCGCTATCACGGCAAGCGCGATTATTGAAGCAGCGGCAATCGGAGCGAACCGGCGCCTGGCCGGGGCAGGAAATATCGCATTTGCAAGCGCGAGGTTAAAGAGACATATCAGAAAATCTATCCCCCAGGGGCCTGTAACTGAGCCCAATTGAACAATACTCGGCACATTGGCCTGCAGATGCGCAAAGCTGCCCCAGGTAAAGCCCAACGGACCCAACGAGCGCATCCACTGCATAGCTGTCCACACAGCAGGCACGGCGATATATCCCCAGAGTCCAATCTTATTCGGCATTAGTCTGCTTGAAACGGCCGCGAAAACAGCCGCCGGCACTGCCATAAGCACAAGAACAGATGCAAACCACGGCAGATACCCAAAAATAGTCAGCCAAAAACAAATAATGCCGAAGTATACCGCCGCCATCACGAAACCATAAAGGGCGGCCGTGCGAGGAGCGCTTGCGCGCATTGCCACAAATAACGGCGCCAGCCCAACCCAGGCGAGCGGCCATATTCCCGGCTTCGGCATCGCCAGGGCCATTATGATTCCAGAAATTATTGCAAGACAGAGATTACGTTTTTTCATTATTTACGCTATAATTGAGGTTAAGCTCATGAATATTTATCGGACAACAATTTTACTCATTGCCACAGCCATTATATTTACGCTAATCGGATGCGCCAAGTTTCCGACAACTCCCACTACCACCGGCAAGCAGCTTGTGCTCACCCTCAAGGTGCGCGGTCAGATAGCGCCGCAAGACCAGTTCGACCCAAAAATCGCACGGCACTATTTCATTGCCATAGATAACGATGCAAACCCAAACACCGGGCCTCTGATGGCGCTATACCCGGAATACAGCGGTACAGTTTGGGTGACGTCTCAAGACGCGCAACACAGCATCGGCCTAACATCTTTTATCCAATATGATGCCGCAAATCCGCAAGGAAATCTATACGGCGTGCTGCCCGGAAGTTATTTCCTTAATCTCACTTCGCCGCAACCTCTAATCATCTATGAACTGCTGGACGGCGGATCCGCCATCAGATTTATTATCGATTTCAGCCAGATAGCAACCGCTGCGATTCCCGCTGATCAGATCAGGCAGCTAAACATCAACTTTATCACTACAAATGCATTTCCGGACCTCAATGAGCTGGTGGTTCCTCGCCAGATAGACGGCCTCGGCCCCAGCGGTCAGGACTTTGTCAACGTGGACACTACCATCGACCGCGTCTACACAGACACCGACATCGACGCCCCCAACCTAATGCTATCAGACCCCGACCTCGACATCGAGTCTTGGACGATTGAAGTCCAGACGGTTAGTTCGCGGTAAACCGCGAACAGGGAATAGGGATTAGGGAACAGGGAATAGAAGGGAGGGCGAAGCTCCCGCTGAGCCATTAACCTCGTTCGGGCGGATTTGCAATCCAGCCCGTTCTGGTCGTGCTTTCGTGATTAATCATCCCCTACCAACGACTCGAAGTTTGCCCAGATTTTGAACTGATCCAGCCTGCGGTCGAAGAAATAGCCGGAGTCGGTTTTCGTTAGGTCCAGATCAGAGATAAGCATTTCCTCGCGGTCCTGATTGGCTGATGCCAGGTCGAGACCAAGCGGCGTACATATCCTTGAGGTCGCCATTTGCAACGGCCCGGCTGCGTTTGCTGCCACGATATAACAGCTGTTCTCCGAAGCCCTCGTGCGGAATGCGCCTTCGAGGACAGGTATCTTCCACGTGTCCCCGTTGCAGGCATTGAGAATGACCACTATAAACTGCGCGCCCTGCTCGCGAAGATACCTGAACGGCTCCGGGAAACGGATATCGTAGCAAATCAACACGCCGAACCGGACATCGTCTTCCATATCGAACGTGTATGCGCCAACCCCAGGCGCAAAGATTTTTTTATCTTCGGGCATCAGGTGAAGCTTATCGTATCTGCCTGCAATACTGCCATCGTCAGCGATCACCAGCGCCGAGTTCAGCAGACCCTCTGAGCTCATGACAATTGTCCCCAGCGCCACCCAGATATTATTCGCCGCAGCCACATCACATACTTCAGCGTTGAGCTCAGCTATGCGCACGTGATTGATGTCACTAGATGTGATGCCATAATATGATGGGTAACCCGGCAGCGCGCACTCAGGAAGAGCGATAATTTTAGCGCCAGATCCCGCAGCCCGCTCGATTCCCGCTTTAATTTTGGCGAAGTTGGCTTCTATATCATTGCTTACCTGCATCTGGTAAGCGGCTACTTTTATGTTATTCATAAATTACCACCTTTTATTGCAGCTGTATATCTGCCGAAACCTGCGCATCACTAACTTGTTTCTGCGGCAACGGTAGGAATACCTGCATATTCTTTGCAATTACTGGCATAATTACCAGGTATACCTGGTGCAATTGCGTGGCAAAATATTTATGAGAGCACAAAATAAACTACCGTTTGCCGCTCAAGCATCGGGGATAATCCTTAATGAGCACGCGGGATATTGGCTTTGGTAACACATCCGTAATGGTGGGATTCTTTTAGAAACTACCTTGTGGACTACCGGTCACCCGACGATTCAAATATGGACTCCCCAAAACTGCCCGAGCGTCCGGGCCATCAATCTTTAGGGCGGTTCAACTAGCGCCGCCAGCTGAGGATTAAGACGCGAAAAAGAAGCCCCGATTAAATCGGGGTTTCTTTGCATTACAAATCAACCAATTAGTCCCGGATGGTCAGCTTTAGTCCTCTACCTTCTCCACGGCCGTTATTTCCGGTATCTGGCTTTTGATTACTCTCTCAATACCCATCTGTAGGGTCATTGAAGCCATCGGACAACCGTGGCAAGCGCCCTGAAGCCTTACTTTTGCGACTCCGTCCACGATATCAACCAGCTCGACGTCGCCGCCGTCCGATTGAAGATTTGGTCTTACCTGCTCAAGAACTGCCTGCACCCTATCGCGCAGATCGGTGTTTGTTTGTTGCGTCATTATTATGCTCCTTAAAATTAATTCTCGATCACACAGTGGTGAAGCTCTTCATCACGCTTCATTTCAATACCCTTACCGGTGGTCTTCTTCAGATAATCGTCAATCGCGCTTCGCACGGCCTGCTCGGCAAGCACCGAACAGTGCATTTTCACTCTAGGCAGACCGCCAAGAGCCTCGGCAACGGCGTCATTGGTAAGCTCAAGCGCTTCTTCAATAGTCTTGCCCATTATCATCTCAGTGGACATGCTGCTGGTGGCTATCGCCGCGCCGCATCCAAAGGTCTTGAACTTAACATCCGTGATGATATTGTTCTCAACCTTGATATACATATTCATGATATCCCCACAAATGGCATTGCCCACTTTCCCGATGCCGTCCGCATCCGGTATCTCTCCAACATTTCGCGGGTTCGCAAAATGCTCCATAACTTTTGAGCTATAAGCCTGATCCATATTAACCACTCCCTCATTCAATATTATACACTATCACTATTTTCGGGACTCTGCCCGCTCTATCTTGATCTTGCTGATCACACAGGACGACACGTGCTCCATACCGCACTTAATACACGCCCTATCTAAGTTCTCCTCATCGGCCAGGGACACCTGCAAAAAACTTTCGAGACCCTCAAGAAAACACTTCTGATTAGCCTGCGGCATCGCGCTCACAATGGCATTGAACCATGCCGAACGGCGTTCACGCATAGCTTTGACGACACAACTGCCGGACTCTGTGAGTTCGATGCAGGTCAAACGCCTATCGGACGCATCCTCTCTTCTCGTAACAAGCCCCTTCTTCACGAGCCGTTCCACCAACTGGCTTGCTGCCGAAAGGCTAATCTCCATAGCCGCCGCGATTTCACGCATGGCCGACGCCCCCCGCAAATATATATGCTGCAGGACTTCCATCAACGATGGCGTGATTTCCTCGCCATGGTAGTTGCCTGCCATAGCCTTTGTGGCCGCCTTACGAATGGACTCCACAAAGAAATCCGCCACCATCTCCGCGTATTCCGCCGTGTCTCTGACCGCGCCATCATTCTCCACAGACATTGCGTAAGCCCCTTAACTAATAAGATACTTCATTATACCACGCACTAGTCTTTTTAACCAGCTCTGCAATAAATATATTTTCGGTTGACAGAGGTTACTCGTTTTGGTACACTGACATGTGCTGGGCGAGTGGTGGAATGGCAGACACAGCGGACTTAAAATCCTCCGAGCGTAAGCTCATGTGGGTTCGACTCCCACCTCGCCCACCATTTATAGGGAACAGGTGACAGGGAACAGGGAATAGAAGGGAAAGTCTGATATTCGGTATTTCGGGAAACTTGTTACCGAAAGAACAAGTTATGCTATAATGGAGAGTAAGACTTCATTCGACTCTGGGCTATATGAGCCGGATGAGTTTGAAGCGCAATACAAGTTAAAGGCGGCAGCTTAGAAACAATGTGAACAATTTAAGCTGCGCAGGTCAACAATAAAATAAGTTATGGCAAACAGCAATCTTACAAATGCAAAACAGGCAAAGAACGACGAGTTTTATACCCAATACAGCGATATTCAGAAAGAGATTGAGGCGTACCTGGAATATGACCCCGATGTATTCCGAGGTCAGGTTGTTTACTGCAACTGCGACGATCCTTACGAGAGCAATTTTTTTCGCTATTTCGTTCTCAATTTCAACAATCTTGGATTAAAACAGCTTATCACCACCAGCTACAAACCCTCGCCTGTAGCCAATACGCAACTAGGTTTGTTTGGCAATGACGCGACTCTCACGAAATCAAAAGGCCGCCCCAAGATAACCGCCAACAAATTTATTATCAATGAAGTGGGCGACTTAGACGGCGACGGCGAGTTCAACTTGAATGATGTCGCCATGCAGTTAAAGGCAAACAAACATAACGAATGGACACCGCTTGAAGGCGACGGTGACTTTCGCAGTGATGAGTGTGTGAATTTGCTCAAAAAATCCGACATCGTGATAACAAATCCGCCGTTCAGTTTGTTTCGAGAGTATGTCAAACAACTTTTTGATTATAACATATATTTTTTGATTATCGGCAATATTAATTGCATAACTTATAAAGAAGTATTCCAAAAAATTCAAAACAATGAAGCATGGCTTGGCAATGGGATGGGAAGATGGATTTCTGGATTCATTGTTCCTGAAGCCTATGACTTGTACGGAACAGAAGCTAGAATAGATGAAAATGGAGATAGAATTGTTGCTACTAATAATTGCTTGTGGCTTACTAATCTTGACCACGGACGTCGTCATCAACCATTGCCGCTTATGACTATGGAAGACAATTTGAAGTATAGCAAGCATAAAGAAATTAAGGGTAAAAAAGCATATTGTAAATATGACAATTACGAGGCAATAGAAGTGCCTTTTACTGATGCAATACCAAGTGACTATAAAGGTGTAATGGGCGTGCCGATTACTTTTTTAGATAAATACAATCCTGAGCAGTTTGAAATTGTTGGCTGTTCTTATGACTTTGGAAGACCAGAAGGCTGGGATAATACTATAAGTATGTCAGTTGCTGTAAACGGTGTTAATATTTACAAGCGGTTACTCATTAAACACAATAGAATGGAAAAATAATATGAAAACGCTTTTAAACACTAACCTTACTGTCAAAGATATCTGCGAAGGATTTGTCTATAACGAACTTGAAGGCAAAGGTTTGTTTGGATTATCTGGTAAACTGACTATTCAACCAGAATACCAACGCAATTATATTTATGCGTCTGACGGCGGAAAAAAAGAAATGGCCGTCATTGAATCAGTCCTCAAAGGGTACCCAATAGGATTGATCTATTTTAATAAAGTAAATGGGAGCGGTCTTGAAGTCTTAGATGGACAGCAGCGCATCACCAGTCTTGGTCGGTTTGTGACAGGCAAATTCGCCATCAAAGATGAAAGCGGTATGCAGTATTTTAGCGGTATGGCACAAGATAAGAAAGCCAAGATATGGGAAACGAATCTGCTCATTTATGAGTGTGAAGGAACAGAAAGCGAAATTAAAGAATGGTTCAAAACAATCAATATCGCTGGAATTCCACTTAAACCTCAAGAGTTGCTCAATGCAGTGTATTCAGGACCCTTTGTAACACTCGGCAAGGAAGAATTTAGTAATAGCCAAAACGCCAACATTCAAAAATGGAGCGCGTATATATCGGGCAGCGCCAACCGACAGGAGTTTTTGGAACGCGCGTTGGATTGGGTAAGCAAAGGCAAGATCGGCGACTATATGAGCCATCATCGCTTTGATAACAATATCAATGAATTAAAACTATATTTCAACAGCGTGATTGATTGGGTTTCTGGAGTATTTACTGACGTTGAAAGCGAGATGCGCGGGCTTGAGTGGGGGCGTCTTTACGAAACGTATCATACGAAGGCGTATAATCCTGCGCAGGTATCAGCCGAAGTACAAAAGCTTTACGCTGATCCGTATGTCAAAAATCGCAGAGGTATTTTTGAATATATTCTCGGCGGCTCTGACGATACAAAATTGCTGGTTGTCCGCGTTTTTGACGAAGCAACCAGAATATCGGCATACAAGGCACAAACCACTAACGCTGAGAAGGCAAAAGAATCTAACTGTCCGCTTTGTGCTCTTGGGCATGATGCCAATAAAGCAAAAATCTGGAATTTAAAAGACATGGACGCTGATCATGTAGCTGCATGGAGTAAGGGCGGTATAACTGACATTACGAATTGCCAAATGCTGTGTACAACACATAACCAAGCAAAAGGCAATCGGTAAATTTAACGTTCTTGTTTTTGGTGGGGATGAGAAGAGTCGAACTTCCACGGGATTACTCCCACTTGGCCCTCAACCAAGCGCGTCTGCCATTCCGCCACATCCCCCAACGCACTATATTTTACAGTAGCCAGCCTCGCATTGTCAACATTTTTGTGAGGCCAGGCTCTGCATTCTGCCTGAATAATCGGCAATTAGCTCCGCCGCCTGCCGATTTTTTCCTCTTTCGGAAGAAGCGCCTCCTGCAAAACCTGGGCGACATCTTCCACGTAAACAAACTTGATCTCGTTCCTAACATCCTGCGAAACATCCTCATCAACGTCCTTACGGTTTTCCTTAGGCACAATAATGGTTTCGACCCCTGCCCTGTGCGCAGCGAGCACTTTCTCCTTAACGCCCCCAACCGGCAGCACTTTACCCCGCAAGGTAATTTCACCGGTCATCGCAAGACGCGGCCTCACTTTTCTAGCGCTCAGGAGAGACGCAATGGCAGTGACCATAGTCACGCCTGCCGAAGGCCCGTCCTTGGGTATAGCGCCCGCAGGCACGTGAATGTGCAAATCAGACTTGGCATAAAAATTAGAAGCAATTCCAAGTTCCACTGCGTGGCTTCGCACATAGCTCAGCGCGGCTTGGGCGGATTCTTTCATCACTTCGCCGAGTTGACCCGTAATGGTCAGATTCTTGCCGCCTTCCATTCTTGTCGCCTCGATGAATAACACATCGCCGCCAACAGGTGTCCACGCCAAACCCACGGCAATCCCAGGTTCGCTCGTTCTATCAGCCAGTTCCTCGAAAGTGTGCCTCGGAGCGCCAAGGTAAGTGTGCACCTGTGCCTTGTTGATCTTCACCGGCTTGGTTCGTCCCTCGGCAAACTCCCTTGCAGCTTTGCGGCACATAGACGCGATCTGCCTCTCAAGATTTCGCACGCCAGCCTCACGAGTATATCCGCGAATGAGTTCGAGAATGCCTTCCTTCAAGAAGCTTATATGTTTTATCTTCTTAAGCCCATGCTCTTCAAGTTGCTTCGGAATTAGATGTCGTTTCGCGATTTCGAGTTTCTCTTCTTCCGTGTAACCGGCTATCTCAAGAACCTCCATCCTGTCGCGCAGCGGCGGCAATACCGTATCGAGAACATTCGCGGTGGTTATGAACATCACCTTGGAGAGATCGAAGGTCACCTCCAGATAGTGATCTCTGAATGACGAGTTCTGCTCTGGGTCAAGCACTTCGAGCAGCGCCGATGACGGATCGCCGCGGAAATCCGTACCCACCTTGTCGATCTCATCCAGCATCAACACAGGATTGTGCGATCCTGACCGTTTGATGTTCTGAATGATCTGACCAGGCAGCGCACCGACATATGTGCGCCTATGCCCTCTGATCTCAGCCTCATCACGAATTCCACCCAGGCTCATCCTGACAAACTTGCGCCCGAGCGCTCTCGCAATCGATCTGCCAAGCGAGGTCTTTCCAACGCCGGGAGGTCCTGTGAAGCACAAAATCGGGTGTCTTGTTTCGCCTTCCTGCTTAAACTTCCGCACAGACAGATATTCCAAAATTCGGTCTTTCACCTTATCCAGACCATAGTGATCCTCATTCAACACTTCATGAACTTGTCTAATGTCCAGATTGTCCTGCGTGTAGGTCTCCCAAGGCAGACTAACAAGCCAGTCTATATAGGTCCGCGAAACAGTATACTCAGGAGCGGAGGGCGACATATGCCGCAAGCGTTCCAGTTCACGATTAGCTTCCTTATCGGCTTCCTCGGACATGCGCGCCTCAGCGATTTTTGTCTTGAGTTCTTCAACCTCGACCGAGCGCTCATCCCCATCGCCCAATTCTCGATGGATCGCCTTAAGCTGCTCGCGAAGATAATATTCCCGCTGCATCTTCCCCATCTCTGAATGAACCTGAGACTGAATCTTACTGCCAAGCTCCAGCACCTCAACCTCACGAATCAAAATCGCGAGCAAGCTGCGGAGCCGTTCCCGCGTCCCAGGCGTCTGAAGCAGCATCTGCTTCTCCGCCAATTCTATAGGCAGATGAAGCGCGATGGTGTCGGCCAAAACTCCCGGCTTGGTTATGCTATTGGCGATATTCTGAAGCTCATCCGGCATTGCGGGAGACAAAGCTACAACCTTCTGAAAAGCAGACCCCACATTCCGCCGCAGCGCCTCTATTTCAACTTCTTCAACGTCCGTCCAATCCCGAATCTCCGGCATTTCTTCAACCTTGACTCTAATATACGGGTCGTTCTGAACGCACTGCGTAAACTTCACACGTTTAAGCCCCTGCACGATGAGCCTCTGGTGCTCCGGCAAACGGAGCATGGTATGAATTGCGGCTGCAACGCCCACCTCATAAATATCCGAAAACTGCGGGTGCTCGATACTCGGATCCTTCAGAGTAGCAAGCGCAATAATGCGATTATCGCTTACAACCGCATCATCCACAAGTCTCATGGAGCTCTCTCGGGACACGATCAACGGCATCACCACCATCGGGAAGAGCACCGTGTCCTTGATGGGCAGAAGACTGAGCTCTTCAGGAATGGCTATTGATCTCTCACCCAAACCCTCACCCTCAAACTCGAAAGGTCTTTCTTTCGTCTCGATTATTTTCTCTTCCAAAGTCACCTCCAAGCGCGAAACCGCATGGGCGCGCGCTAAGCCAACATATCGGCACAACGCCGGATTATTCTATTCTTTTATATCGATCTTCTTAGAGATACGCTTCTTCTCCGCCTTCGGGAACACCACTTTAAGAAACCCATCCTTGTAAGCGGCAGCCAGCTTATCGCGATCCACCGGAACATCCGCCGGCAATGGAATTATCCGCTCAAAAGGTCCATAATAAATCTCCAACTGGTGATATCTGATTCTACTGGACTTATCTTCATCAGCCTCCACCCGCACTCCGCGCAGCGTCATAAATCGGTTATCACCTGAGATGGTAAGCTCCATCTGATTAGAATCCAATCCGGCAGCGCAAACTTTTACAACTACGGCCTCCGCGGTCTCATATACATCGACCCTTGGCGACCAAACCTCGCCGGATGTGGTGGAAATCCGAAACATCTGCAAAAGGACATCATCTGACACGCGTCTCATCTCACGTTCAAGCTCCTCAAGCATTTCGTCGTATGACTTAAACATATTTCGCCTTCCTATCCCCATAACAACGCATTCTTATGCCGTTATGTCGCACAATCGCTCTAAAAAGTTCAGGCAGATTTGCAATCTCACCCAATGTAATTCCCGTTCGGGCAGATTTGCAATCTCGCCCGATGTAATTCTAGCAGGAGATGATACACTTTACAAGCACAACTTTGGTTGCATCGGGCAATCGCACTAAAACCAACTATCAGCGTTAGAAGCTCCCTCTCCTGGGGGAGGTACATCCTGAGCCTGTCGAAGGAGGGCTGGGGTGAGGGCGCTCGGTATTTCGGTATTTCGGGATTTGAATGGAGCCGCAGGCGGAATGGAAATCCCGGAAGAACTAACCTTACGTTCGGTATTTTGTTGTATCGGGAAACCCTTTTCCCGATACTGCCGAAGCATATAGATTTCGGGAAAGGGGTTTCCCGAAATAACTTAAAAGGCTAACTGCATAAGCTTCACTCCCACGACTATCGCGGCAGCTTATCAGCCACCATTTCTTCCGGTTGTTCGATTGCGCCGGTGGGCTCGCCCATTATCACTTTGATTTGATGAGTCTCTCCGGCAGGGAAAACCGGCAGCAGATGCGAGCAATGCCGTGAGCCATCCACATATACCTCGCGGACACCCTGGCACACGTGATCCGGGTTTTCCACCTCTATTTCATACTTTGCTCTCCTGAAATGCCTTATCACCTTAAAAGAATCCCATTCGCTCGGAATGCATGGGTCCACCAACAGCCCCCGTATTTCCGCTCCAACACCTAATATCCAATCGATTGCGACTTTCCACATCCACGCTGCCGTGCCTGTTGTCCAGGTAAACTCTCCCTGGCCGTAGTAAGGCGAATCCGGGCCGTGGATATATTCGCAGTATACATAAGGCTCCACTTTGTAGGTTTCAGGCCGCTGCCCATTGAATGCAAATGAGACCTTTTTCCAATATTCATACGCCTGATCTCCCCGCCCAAGAATGCACTCGGCCATAATCGCCCAGCAGGTGGGGTGGCAGAATATCGTGCCATTCTCTTTGGTTCCAGGCGCAAACCGCGTAATTATGCCCATTTTGGGGTCGGGTTCTCGATATGCAGGTAAGAACAGCGCAGGTCCATAGTCAGTATCCAAATGTTTCTTGACCGAGTTCATAGCGCGCAAGGCACGGTTTTTCGACGCGGAGCCAGACATGACCATCCAGCTCTGGGCATTTAGATATATGCGCCCCTCTATGTTCCTGGATGACCCAAACGACTCCCCATCATCCCGCGTGCCTCTGATATACCATTCGCCATCCCATAAATATTGATTGATATTCCTTACGAGCTTGCCATGCTCTTCCACATATTTCTGAGCCAGAGCATCGCTGCCAACAAACCACATCAGCGATGCCACCTCGCGCAGCATCCATGCGAGGTGCGCAGCAACCATCGCGCTCTCACCCCTACCCTGCCGGCCCACGTAATCAAGCCCGTCATTCCAATCTGCAGCCATAATCAACGGAATTCCGCGCTCACTCATGTGCGCAAGAGTATAATCGATAGCGCGAATCATGTGCTGCCGAATTGTCTCAGAACCGCCATCATAATACCTCACGGCTTCATCCAGGCAAACCAGGTCACCCGACTCTTTCAAGTATTCCAAGACCCCAAGAACCAGCCACATAGTATCGTCTGAATGGCCCGTCTTAGCGCCAATATTGGTGAGCGGGTCCCAATTATGCAGAGCGCTTCCATCCGGGAACTGATGTTCCAGCAAATAAATCACGCGCTCTCGTGCCCAATCGAGATCGTTTGGAAGAATGGCGAGCATATCCTGCCAGCTGTCCCTATGCCCAACTATCGAGCTTCCACCGAGATAATATGAGTCCATTCTGCTCCAACGCGACGTGACCCATGCCTGATATTTGTTCCATGTATTGAATGTATAGTCAAATTCAATGCTGGGGGTCTGGGCGGTAGTTCGAGATAGATAGCTCTCCCAGTATCTATTGACCTCCATAAGCCCCCGCTCGGCCTCTTCCCAATCATCGTAACGCTGTCTGAGACTTATAGCGTCTTTTTTATGATAAACTACTCCCACCAGCACCACAAAACGTACTTCTTCACCGGGCTGCAGCACAAAATCATGCTGAAACGCGCCGAGAATATCGCAGCCATCGCCCTTAGAATTGCTCAATTGCCCGCGCTCTACTGCAATCGGGTTCGTATAATCTCTGTAAACACCCGTGAACTCTTCCTCAAAACAATCAAAAGCGGTCTGCGGCGCGCTGCTGGACATGAACGCCCATTTATCCCACCTCGTATTAGGATTGCCTGTGGCGCCAGAGGTGATATTCCAAAAGCGAGTGCTGGCGAAGATAATTTCGTCCTCTACACAGCTTTCGTTGAAAAGTATCGAGAAATTGGCTTCGACTGCATTGTAAGCGTAGTTTGCGAGGTCCCATTTTACGAACGGGAAAGCCTGAATTCTTCGAGGCTTATCGGTCCGATTCGCAAGACTGACCATCCAAACCTCAACATCATCTCGCGGGGGCACATAATAAGTGATGTGGCTCTCGATGCCGTTCACCGATGAAAAAACCGAGGTGTAGCCCACCCCATGCCTGGCTTCGAAGCTGTCATATTTACCGCATACCGGCTGCCAGGTCGCGCTCCAATACTCGCCGGTGTCAGCGTCTCTAAGATAGATATATCTGCCGGGACGGTCTCTCATAACCACCTGCGAAGGAACCGCCTGGGTTATCCTGTTATAGCCCGATGTCTCGAAAAACGAATGCCCGCCGCCGGTCTGAGAGCAAATTGCGCAGTATCGGCCATTGGTGAGATAGTTCGCCCAGGGACGAGGGGTATCGGGACGAGTTATAATGTATTCTCTTCCATCATCAGAGAAATGACCGTAACTCATTCCATGCCCTCTCTAACACGCAGCTCATCACCATTTACATGCCTGACTCCGGCAACACCGTGAACTATCATCACCGCGAGCGCCTTCTGCTCCTCAGTATCCACAATACCCTTGAGAAACACATCTCCATCCACAACACGCGCTGCAATAGCTTGCCCGCTAACGCGTTTGTCCTGCATAAAGGCATTGCTCACCATTCCCGCAAGCGCTTCGTCCTGAACACTCACCGCTTACCTCCCCGTAATCATATACGCACCACGGAGATAGTTCCCTGAGACGAATAAGAGTCAAACAAATGGGGGATGGGTGATGGGTGTTGTGGGTTAGGTGTTGGGGGTTAGGTGATGGGGGTTAGGTGTTGGGGAGGGCGAAGCTCCCGCTGAGCCTTGGGGGGGTTGGCGGTTGAGGAGGGTTTTGGGGAGGACGAAACACCTTTGTAATATCAGACTTTCCCTTCTGTTCCCTATTCCCTATTCCCTATTCCCTATTCCCTGTCCCCTGTTCCTACAGCTTCCCCGACCGAACCATATTGTTGTGCCCGTCCCATTTCCGAAACGCCACAACAGCCTTTGTTTTTTCGTCGATCCAGTATTGGCTCCAGGGTAAACGCTTTGCTTTAGGCTTCAGGCGAAGCGTCCAAGCCTCGTGGCCCGCGATTGTGTCTTTGCCCTCTACCAAAGGAGTAAAACCGGAAGTGTCTTTTGGGAGTTGACAAATTACGCCCTTGGCGCGCTTCTGAGTTGCCTTAGCTTCAAGCAAGAGCTGATTGGGGTTTACCTTCCCGAGCCCAGGCAGGTTCGGGCATACAATCAGGCCAATTAAAAGCAGACCTGCCGCAATGGCTGCAATCTTGAGGATTTGCGTCGTTATTTTCATCTTATAGATATGGAAAGACAGCTTCCACAATCATCACCACCGGAAGTCTGTTGTATGCTTCAAGATGAGGTTTGCGGGCTATCACATCCAGGGTTGGCCTTGGCTCGATAATTCTGCGCACCGTAAACCCGCGCGCTCCAAGCGCATTCACATATCTGGATAGCGTTCGATGCTTGATTTTCTTCTGACCGCCTCGAATACTTGACGCCAGATCAGATGCCCACCAGTTTTCATTATAATAATGGTCAACCGACATATACATATCCTTGCTGTCTGCATTGCTTATCCAGCAGGCATCGGGCATGGTAAAACACGGATGAAGCACGGAGAATATAAACCGGCCGCCCAGCTTCACGAGCCTGGCAAGCTCGGCTATGGTCCCGGCGAGGTCCTTGGTAAGCATCAGACCCATGTTGCATACGATATCATCGAAGGCGCTGTCCTCGATCACCGAGAGATCAGTCGATTCGGCAACAGCATAATGAATAAAATCGTGTTCTCTATCTTTGATTTCACCGGCAATGCCTATCAGCCGCTCTGAGCTATCCACCGCCGTAACATTTGCTCCAAGCGCAGAAAGACGACGCGAAAGGTAACCAGCGCCGCAAAACAGATCAAGTATCTGCTTGCCCTGCACGGGACCTATCACATCCAACATAGCAGGGGCTACTATATGGCGCTGAATATCCCCGCCATAATCGCCGGCGTATGATGCTATGTCATTAGCTATCTCATCAAATGCTGTGATATCCTGGCTCATTTACTCAATTTACCTTCCAACCTGCCTGATGTGCATTACCATTATACACGATAATAGCTTCGACTTACTAACATGAATTTCCTTGGTATTCTTCCATATCTGCAATCTTAAGTGATTTTCATAGGTTGTAGGTGATAGGTTTTAGGTGATAGGTTTCAGATTGGAACTTTGTTCGGTGTTTCGGGAAACTTGTTCCAGCTTTAGCTCTGCTTTCAGACGATCCGCGAGTAATCCAAGTCGCTTTGTAGCAGTTTCGCATTGCCACACAATGATAATACGCCATCCAAGCTGCCTTAGTTCTCGCTCTTTTCGTGTGTCACGATCTATGTTTTCTGAAAACTTCTTTTCCCAGTATTCATAATTAGCTGTTGGCATGGTAGTCTTTGGACAACCTTTATGCCTGTGCCAAAAACAACCATGCACAAATATGGCTGTGTTATATTTGGGAAGCACCATATCAGGGCTGCCGGGCAAATCTTTTCTGTGTAAGCGGAAGCGATAACCGAGGTTGTGCAGAAGCGATCTGACAACTTTTTCGGGTACTGTGTCTTTTCCTTTCACACGCGACATTAGCCAGCTGCGTTGTTTAGACGATAATTTGTCCATCGCTATCTGAATTCTGGTCATCCACGGCACTTATGCTATCAACCAAGTCACGGAACTTCGACATCTTTTCGCTGACCTCTAAGTATTGCCGGTAGTTATCTTGTGTCTGCTGAATCAATCCATCATATGTTACGAAACGTGCATCTTCTGCCCGAAGAATTCTAGTGACCTTTTCGGGATCATCGTGTGGTTGCGGTTTTTCTCCAATGATGCAAATGCATTCAATAACTTGTGGAACACCCGGAAACCTTTCCGCAAGGCACTTTTTTAACGCCGAATTGTACTTTCCTACTTGTTTAGCTAGGTCATGAGCATTTACTTTGTATCCGTATTTCTTAAGTTCAATGATAACATGTTTCCCGTATGCAGTTTTATAACGAATGTCGACTCGCCCATTCGCCTCTTCCTTCGTGAGCCCTGCACTAATTTTACCAAACTCAGTTGTTACCTTCTCCTCTATTCTTTTGTCAGTCGTCGCACGCTCCCAAGACGGATCAAGCAGCCAAAGGGACTTATAGATGTGATCTTGCAAGACCTTTTCCTTGGCATTGGCATCAACAATATTCTCGAACTTCTCCAACACATCTAGCCTAGCCCGAACAATGTCATAATAGTGCACCTCTTCAATCCACCTCAAGTCATCAAAGATACTAATATATGCCTCTAAGTCGGCTTGGGATTGTATTTTATCCAATGCTGTCAAGGAATTTCGCATTGCAAGCGTTTGAAAAGCCACAATTGCATTCCTATAAAGCTCAGCCTTTGCACCCTTGTGGGCAATGGGATACGATTCAATTCGTTCAAACAAATCCCGAGCATACTTCTTGTGGTCTTTCGGCAGGCTTTCAAACCATTCCTTGATTTTGGGGTTCTCCTTGGCTTTCTTTTCTGCATCTTTCACACGCCACTCGCGCCATACTTTCTGTATTTCTTTAAGAATGTTTCCTTGAATGAATTTTTTCAGTGCTTGAAAACGTTCGTCGTCTTCCCTAAGGCTTTGTCTGTTGCTCGTTGCAATATCTTCTCTCTCATCCATGTCTAAAAAGTCGGCGTGGATTTCTCCTATAAGATACTTCGAGAAGACACCGCCTTCTTTTATGTCCTTGAGGATGTCCTCATGTATGAGTTTCCCGCGCGCCATGATTACAATTGTGTTATTGTCATCATCAATGCTTTTCTGTTCATCGAACGTTCCAACCCACCCCGTTACCAAATATCCCTTGCCTGAATCTATAATGCCACTAATTTGTTCTGCATGTTTTTTATTGGAGCATAGATCAGCGTAATTATTGCTTTCATTACCTAAGTACCAAATGTACTCAATCTTCATGAAGTAGTCTCTGTCTCGAATGTCTATTGGCTGCTTATTAACCTGCACATTGAAGTCGTGTTCTGTGCCTATTACACTAAAACGCCTAGCCAAACGCTTTCTTAAGAAACCTTCTGTTGTGGCCATTCCATGACGCAGATTGCGCAGAGTGATCCGGGTTCCTTTGTTTATGGTAATCATTTTCGCATCAACTGGTGATGGTCTATATGTTTGGCCATCTTCGATGCATTGTTTGATACCGCTGACATCCATGATGAACCCATTCTTCTCCAGAATATCGGCTTCTGCATTTCTCTTCACACTGTGAACTTCAATGACATCTGCTATGGAAAACAGTGATAGCTTACCAATCCCTTTACGCCCCATTGGACTTCGACCACGCGGCGTCAGTCCGGGCTCATTCTTACGTTTATCATATCCTACAGTCAAGTATTTCTTGTTTATGTCATCTTCTGTCATGCCACAGCCGTTGTCCTGTATGGATACTGTTTTATTGACCTGGTCTATAAGAATATCAACCTCAGTAGCATCTGCATCATAGGAGTTAGCGACGACCTCTGATACTACTGCCGGTATATTGCTATAAAGGCCGATGCCGAGGTGATTCAGTGCATTCAGATCAACTTTTAGTTCATAACATGCCATTATACGTCTCCAGATGCTTTTTGATGCTTTTTGCAATTATCTGTCCAAGCCTTACGGGGACAGCGTTTCCTATATGCCTTGCAAGGTGCTTGATTACTACTTTTTTCCCAGGTTCAATAAAGCGATAGCTCTTGGGAAAAGTTTGTATAAGCGCTGCTTCTCTAAGCGAAATCGCACGATTTTGCTCGGGATGTCCATAGCGTCCGTTGCCAAGCCCATTGCATTGGGTAGTCATTGTAGGAGCCGGATCATCCCATTTCATTCTGCCGTATACGCTTGGATAGCTTTTCCCCGTCTCCTTTTTGTGGCAATCAAGAATTAGTTCTTCATCCCAATCTTTCCAGCTCCCGCCTTCAGGGGTAGCCATTATACGTCTCATATTGAGCTCAGTTAGCGCACTCGCGCAGTGAATTGGGTCTTTCTTGCTGAATTCACCAGCACTGAGTGGCTCAAGGTTTCTTATTACCTGTCGAACCGTTCGCCATTTCGAGCGTGAATGAGTCGGCTTAATAATCTCGATTGGTCCCAGTTTTGATGCAAACAGCACTAAACGCGTGCGGGTTTGAGGTATCCCATAATCCACGCATTCGACTAAGCTCCACGATTTTTTGTAACCGAGGGTGTCTAGGGTGTGGAGGAAATCCTGAAAAACAGAATGCTTGGCAAGTTCTGGGACATTCTCCATTGATACAATATCCGGTTGGGCTTCGCTTATAAGTTTAGCAAATGCACCTACCAATTGCCATTTTTTATCTTCTGTCTTGCGGTTCGTATAGCGGGAAAAGGGTTGGCAGGGCGCGCAACCGACAAGTATCTTCAAATCATCTTTGGGGTAGAGTGCATTTACATCCTCGGCAGTAAACTCATGAACATCTTCGAGGATGAACTCTGCTTTATTATTCTCTTCGTAAGCATATTTGCAGGACGCATCAACATCAATACCGGCAATTACGTCAAAACCCTCTTTTACGAATCCGTGCGTCAATCCGCCGATTCCGCAGAACAAATCTATGACTGATGGCATAATTCGCTTCTCCTGTAAAGTGCTAGCCTTCCGATACTTTAACTTGGACAAGGGTTGCTTGTCAAGCATTATTATTTGTTTTAGTTGTTTCGGGAAACCCCTTTCCCGAAACCGCCCACCACACAGATAAAAGCCCAAATCCCCGTGTCATTCCCTCATTCCCTTCAGCGTCTCAGTGGTTCAGGAGCTCAAGCCCATCATCAAAACTGCCCCTCCATTCCCTTCTATTCCCTGTTCCCTGTAACCTGTTCCCTAATGTGTGAACAAGATTTAACTGAAATACACCAGAAATTAGGCCAAAGAACGGCATTCTCGCCGTCTTATAATCATGAGAGGCATTTGTAATGCGAGCCTATCCCTTCATTCAGAATTCATAATTCAAAATTGGGGCGCAGCGTTCCTTCCCGCTCTTCTGCTCGCCAAATTTCGCTATTTGGAAGGAACGAACTCACGCTCAATTCACCTCAGCGATGAGTTCGTTTTGTGGAGAAAAACTATTGGGGGAAATATACAGTGATTTTGCTATTTCTCGGAATGACGCAATTGAGACGCTTCTCTCTCAACTTCTTCCACGCAGTAATTGGCGACTATTCTGCCGTCTTCGACTGCCACTATTCGCGCAGCCTCGCGCGCGAGCCTGTCATCGTGGGTAACAAGCACAAATCCTGTGCCGAATGTCGTGTTTAACTCTCTAAGTAAGTCGAAAACCATAGCGCCGTTGCGGCTGTCGAGGTTGCCGGTGGGTTCATCGGCGAGAACTACTTTTGGACGATTTGCAAGCGCCCTCACAATCGCGCCGCGCTGCTGCTGACCACCTGAGAGCTGCTTTGGACGGCAGTGCATGCTATCCTGCAGCCCAACCCGGCAGAACAACTCCTCCACCCACTGCCTGTCATCGCGGCTCGGCCCGCCCTTTCGAATCGAGAAAGGCATCAGGGCATTTTCGAGAATGCTGAACTCATTGAGCAAATAATGGAACTGGAATATAAAACCCAGCGTGTCGCCTCTGAGCGCTGCGAGGGCGTTTTCGTCCAAATATGATGTGTTCTGGCCGTTTATATATACTGCGCCGGATGTGGGCTGATCGAGGGCGCCGATCATATTAAGCAGGGTGCTCTTACCCGAACCCGATGCGCCGACAATCGCAACAAACTCACCCGGTGCCACATCAAAATTGACTCCCCTAAGCGCCCAAGTGCCGACTCCTTCGCCGTATCTTTTAGATATGCCGACGGTCTTTACAACGGGCATTTTGCGCTTATCCATGCCGTATCGCCTCCACGGGGTCAAGTTTCGACGCGCGCCGAGCAGGTATCACACTGCTCATTAGCCCAACAACCACGGCAACAAGCGAAGCCGCCATTACATACTTAAAGTCCCATGCCATTGGCACAAGAGTCGCGGGCTTGCCGCCGAATGTTTCGCCCGGGAGAAATGTGTTTTGAACGATGAAACACAGCCCAGTCCCAATCGCGGAACCAAGAAGCGCTCCGCCAACCCCCACTCCAAGACCTTCGAGCATAAAGATTTTTTGAATCTGTGTAGCAGTAGCGCCCATGCTCTTGAGAATGCCGATGTCTCGCGATTTCTGAACGACAAACACTATCATCACGCTCGCAACGCCAAACGCCGACGCCAGCAGGGTCATCGTCTGAATAATAAGCGCGGCGGAGTTTTGAGCCTTTAGAGTGTCCAGAAAAGCCTTGTTGGATTCCATCCAGCTCGAAACTTTCAACGAGGTGAACGTTCTGATCTGGTTCGCGATTCTATTCGCCGAGAACAAATCGCGTCCCCTCACGTTAATAGTCGTAATGTCTTTGCCAATCTTAAGCATTCCCTGGGCCGCGCTAAGCCCGACATACACCCAGGCCTCGTTAGCGTTCTCGATACCCATATCGAATAGCGCCGCCACCCTGAATGTCTGCGTTACGCCTTCGTTGGATGTAACACGTATCCGGCTGCCGATATTCGCGCCTAAATCATCGGCCATTTTAATACCTATCGCCACGTTTTGTTGATCGATTTTACTGAAATCGCCCTGCACAAATCGCGCCGCAAAGGACTTCACTTTCAGCTCTTCGGCGGGGTCAACGCCAAATATAACAGCGCCGACATTCTTAGCGCCTCTACTCGCAAATCCGCTGCCCACAGCCGACGGCGCAGCGGATTGAACGCCAGGAATCATGCTTATTGTCTCGCACATTCGCCGCCATTCGCTGATCTTTTGTTTCTGGGAGGACATTTTCTCGACCTTGGTGATAACAGCGCCAGCGTTTCCGCCATTACCCGGCATTTGCCAGAGAGGTTTTGCTTCATGAGACGCGGCCTCGACGATGACGTGCGGAATCGATCCCACAACATCCTCAACAAGCCCAACCTGCAGGCCGTTGATGAGCGAAGACAAAAACACGACCAGCAGCACGCCTACCGCAACCGCACCCACTGTCAGCTCGGTTTGACCGTGGCTGGTCAGAAGATGCCGCCACGCTACTTTTAGCTCGAACTTATTCACTATCTTGGTTCCCTTGAGCCATGCGAACACGCCCATTCGGCTTCACTCTGCCAGCATTGCGCACGACCTTATCGCCATCCCGCAATCCTCCATTGATCACAATCCCCTCATGCCCCATAGCGCCGGTTTTTATCGCCACCAGCACACCAACTCCATCGCGAATGACCAGCACGGCGGTCTCTCCGCGATTTCTGGTGAGCGCATCCGGCGGAACCATAATGCTTCGAACGGATTTCTTGGTGATTATATTCACATCCACGGTCAGGTCGGGTCTAAGCCAACTCACTCTTTCCATCGGGCGAAGTTTTATCTGGACCGTTCCGCGATCCGGGTTAACCATTGAACCCATATCAAATAGAGCGGCCTTGAAACTTTTGCCTGGGTATGCGTCGGCGGTAACAATTGCTATCTGACCGATGGCTAAATCGCTGAGGTTCTCTTCATCAGTTTCGACCTCAATAATTGGCCTGCTGATCTCATGGAACGTGACAAGCTTTTGCCCGGGAGAAATGGACTGCCCCTCCTCGACCGCAATATCCGCGACAGCGCCGTCAAACGGGGCACGAAGATTAGATTTTGCCCTGGAACCTATCTCGGCCATAAGCTCAGCTTGAGCTTGCTCAACTTTAGCTTGAGCTGCCCGAACGTCCTCATCTCGGGGATAAGCCAAGAGGGTATTTAGCGCTTCACGCGAAGCTCTAACCGAAGTATCTCTGCTCGCTTTGGCTTCGGCAACTGCCGCATTGGCCTCAGCAAGCTCGTCGGAGGTCGCGCCCTCTTTAAGAAGATCCACTCGCGCCTGCCCGGCGAAAACTGCGGAATTAGCGGTTTCGACGTCGGTTTGGGCCGAATCCAGACTTGCCCGCGCCATAGCGCCTTGGGACACCAACTTTTGGTTGCGTTTCAGATCAGTTTCTGCTTTTCTGAGAAGGTCACTCTTGCTTTGCAGGTCTGCTTGAGCTGCGGAAATCTCCTGGCTGCGAGCGCCGGCTTTTAGGTGCCTGTAGCGTGCCTGAGATTCTTCTAATTTAGCCTGCCCGACCGACTGCGCCTGAGAGAGTTCAGCTTGAGCGCGCGCAATCTCGGATGGAAGCGATCCTCTGCTTGCTTTAGCATGTTCGGCGATAGCGCTGTCGAGCGATGATCGAGCGCTTGCAACCCGCTGCTCCATAATGCTCGTATCCAGCGAAATCATTAGCTGACCAGCCTGAAGCATATCACCATCATGAACATATATTCTCTTGATCACGCCGGCGCTGTCTAACCCCAGATCGGCCACTCGTTCGCCGCGCACCTTACCGGTGGCGCCAAGGGTTTGAGTGGCATCTACTGTTTTTACAGTAATAAATTGAACCACGGGCGGAGCGCTTACATAGCTATAAATGCCTAACCCTAAGAGACCCGCGGCCAAGAGCTTTGCGCCGCGCTGCCAATTGGACATCACAATGGAACGCCAAGACCTATGGGGTCTGGCTATTTTAATCGGAGGACAAGGAGCGCCCTCTTCTTCAATATACTCAAAATCATCACCAGCAAAGCCTAGTCTTTCAGGCATTGAGTTTTGCTTCATATACCGTTTCTCCCTCCAATCAGCGATAAATCAGCCAAAAATGGCGCTATACTATAAATACGAGTCTCTGGCCAGGAAAAGTTGGCAATCGAGCACAACTAAATCTCAAATCAGCCTGTGAAGCTGGCAAATAGTTGAGTGTCTACCGGATAGATAAAGCAAACTTTGCACAAGTTGTTGCAAGGCGCGAATCTATTATGGTATAATTCACTGTCAACATTTTGAGTCACATTGTAATTACATACCGGAAAGGTGAGATAATGAAGGCGGAAATCCATCCTAAATATGAGACAGCCACGGTGACATGTGCTTGCGGCAGCGCATTCGAGACCAGAACCACAGTCGGAAACCTCCGCGTGGAAATCTGCTCAGCATGCCACCCGTTCTTTACGGGCAAGCATAAGCTCATAGACACTGAGGGCCGTGTTGAGAAATTCCTTGCCAAGTATGGCATGAAAAACAAGACTGAAGAAGAATAATCAATCATTAGAAAGATCAATTGAGGAAGCGATCTGAACCGCGTGATTCGCGTGTAATCAGGCGCTTCCTTTGTTTTTGACAGGTGCTTTTTTGGCTGAATGTAAAGAGAAGTTCCACTATGGCGGCCAGGCGATAATTGAGGGCGTTATGATGCGCGGTCCCAAAGACTTTGGAATCGCGGTCAGGAAAGCCAACGGCGAAATCGTCACCACCAAAGAAGATGTCGAGTCCATTCTAGGCAAGTTCAAATGGCTCAACAAGCCGTTTTTGCGCGGAACGCTCGCGATGATAGACTCTATGGCGCTTGGCATAAAAGCGCTGATGTATTCGGCAAACATCGCAATGGCAGATGCAACCGAAGCAGAACCTCAAGCGGCAACCTCGGAACCAAGTGAATCACAAACAGAAAAGAAATCCGGCAAAATTAACGATATAGCCATAAGCGCCATAATGATTATGGGTTTACTGCTGGGTCTTTCGATCTTCTTCCTGGTGCCAATTTTCGCTGCAAAGCTGCTCAGGCACTCAATTCATGTCAAATGGCAGCTGACCGCGATAGAGGGGCTTGTTAAGATTGGCCTATTCGTGGGCTATATCTTATTGATTTCTCTAATGAAAGACATTCAGCGTGTATTTCAATATCATGGAGCAGAACACAAGACAATTAACGCCTATGAAGCAGGCGTTGAGCTGACGGTTGAAAACGTCCAAAGGTATAACAAAGTGCATGTGCGCTGCGGCACCAGCTTTCTTTTGGTGGTATTGGTGACGAGTATAGTGGTTATGGCTGCAATCACCGATTATCTTCCACTCGGCAGCCTGACCAACGCAACTATCGCCAGCAGTTTTATAAGATGGCTATACAAGCTCGCTTTGCTTCCGTTTATTGCGGGAATCGCGTATGAAGTAATCAAATTTGCTGGAAAATACAAAGATTCATTTGCTACCAAGCTAATGACATTCCCCGGTCTTCTGATGCAAAGGATCACAACGCGCGAACCCGAGCCGGAGATGATCGAAGTGGCCATAAGATCACTTGAATGTGTGCTCGAAAGAGAATCTGAGCGCAGAGAATCAGAAGCAGAGCTGGTATAATCTTTCGGGTGTTGGGTGTTAGGTGTAGGTGTTAGGTGTTGGGTGTTGGGTGTTGGGTGTTGGGTGTTAGGTGTTGGGTGTTGGGTGTTGGGTGTTGGGTGTTGGGGAGGGCGAAGCTCCCGCTGAGCCTTTTGATTTTCGGTGTTTCGGGATTTGAATGAAGCCGCAGGCGGAATGGAAATCCCGAAACCTCCGGGCGCACTATCTAACAATCTATAGGGACAACAGTCAAGCACACCGGTTGAAGTTGTTTTCTATGCTTCGGGACTGTTTTTCGTCCCGAAGCTCCCTTCCCAACCCAACCCCCAACATCTGTCTCCAAGCTACCCCCCAAATCCCAGTTTCATCCCCTTCATCTCCTTTCAGCGTCTCAGTGGTT
>JAPLCU010000191.1 GCA_026392045.1 Armatimonadota bacterium | reverse complement strand
CCTCCGGATAAAGTCTGCTAATCAGGCGGACTATGCTTCGCGGGCTCCCTTTTCGCCCCGAAGCACGCTTGAGAACCTCACCCTTCGGGACGAAAAACAGTCCCGAAGTATATCTTTGTGACTTTATCCGTGCCCTGCTAGAAAGCTGAGAATCGATAATGCGGCCGCACACGGTGACCCGGTGCGGCCGCAGAAACATTTATTAGTTGTTAGTTGTTAGTTGTTTCAGGAAACCCTTTTCCCGAAACTGCCCGCCACACAGATAAACGCTAAAATCCTAGTCTCATCCCTCTCCATCCCTTCCAGGCTCTCTGCTCTCCGACTCTTTGCTCGCAACTGGGTAAGACTTGAAAGAGGTATACCCGATTATGAGAGGCAAAGTGGGGCTGCTGTTTGCTCTGAGACAGGAAGAGTCCGGTTTCGAACGCGTGATGACTGAATCCAGGTCTAACATGCGCAGGGACGGGTGGCTTACTGCTTGGCGGATCGGCGGTATTGAGCTGATGACGGCGGTGAGCGGCGTCGGGCGCAAGCGATGCGCAGATGCGGCATTGAAACTCATCGAGTGCGGCGCTGAATCGATTATCTGTGCCGGGTTTGCTGCCGCATTGCATCCTAATGCTCGTGTAGGCGATATCTTCGCTGCGGAGCGGGTAATTCTGCTGTCTGATACTGAGCAACCTGTATTGAAGACAAGCAGGGCTTTGGCTTATGCAGTGCCGCCGCATGGCCCCAATGGTTCCATAATCCGGCATGCCTGGCTAATTACATCTGACAAGATAATTCTGAACGCGTCCGATAAGGCGCGGTTGTTTCACGCTACAGGCGCATCGATTCTTGATATGGAATCCTATGCAGCAGCGCGGCTATGTAATGAACTCAACATACCATTTCTAGCCATAAGGAGCGTCAGCGACAGCGCCCTCCAAGACATTCCAGCGCAGATCAGCGACTTGTTGAGCTTTCCTGACCAATTCAGCAAAGTTATGTTTGCCGTTTCAAGACCGCATCTTTGGCTGTATCTCATCAGATTGCGCAGTCAGGCGAAGTTGGCAGCGGCAAACCTCGGAGACACCCTGGCCACTATGGTTTTGCGGATGATTTGAGGTAAGGGGCGGGTTATGCCAGCGTGTTTGAAATTCGCATACAAAGGGTAATCAGCAACCTGAGAGTAGACAAATCTCTTTCTCTCCTTTCTTACCAACACGGCTTCGTGCGCCAGAGCGAAGCCGTGTAACTCTGTACAGTATAATGCCCCATCAAGATAGTGGATATCTTAATGGGGCACCCCTAGTGTTGTGGCCTACTCGCTTTGGAGTGAGCTGCCCGACTTAACGCGGGCTCATGTTGCCGCCGCCGGAGCAGGGCGACCGCAACAAGCCTTGCTGCATCCATATCATCCATAAAGAGTAGTTTCACAAAACACCAAACAAGAATGCTCATTCATAATATCTGCAGGAATCGTACCATACTTGAGTTTGATTGGGAAATAATAAAAAATAGTGCATTGGGACCAATATTGCGCAGATTTATGAGGTAACCTCGATATGCGAACCCAACAATTTGGGCATTCTCTCAGCTAGAGATACTAACGCTCCCTTAGCAAGCCCATAATTGGAGTCCAATTCCAAAGCTCTCTTGTATTCGAAATATGCCTCTTTAGGCACTCCTGCTGCTTCATAAGCCTGGCCGAGATTGTAGTGAACCCGTGGAGAACCCGGCTTTATATGTGAGGCGCGCATGAGTGCGCCAATGGCTGCATTGTGACGTCCCAATTGGGAATATGCCGCACCGAGGTACACAAACGCCTCATAGCTGCCCGGGTATTCCCGCGAAGCCTGTTCCAGCAATGGGAGCGCAACCTCGAAGTCACCTGTCTTAAAGACCTCGATCCCCTCTTCAACTCTGTTATATTCATCATGCATAAGCAATTACCACATCAATTACCGCAAAGAAAGTAAATCCGTGTCTAATATATCCGACATATCTTGCTTGCACTTTATTCCCTATTTGGTCTTTCCACATATATACTATACGCTCCTCCATGAGTTTTTTTTTCTATTTTCACTAATAAAGCTTTTGAAAGGCAGCATTGTAAGGTATAATGGACTTGACTTCTGCTGTTCGAGAGCCATGGTCGATAGGCTTCGAACCGGACTAACAGAATCGGCAAAAGGAAAAGACCCCTTGGGTTGCAAGCGCTACCCCCATTCAAAAGTCCAAATGTCCACAGAAGTGTATCCATAAAGTTCAACGGGGGGGTAAGCAAAATGGCTCAAGACAAAGAAATGGCATGCAAGGATTGCGGACAGAAGTTCATCTTCACCGCAGGCGAGCAAGAGTTCTTTCAGTCTCGCGGCTTCAGCGAGCCGATTCGCTGCAAGTCTTGTCGCGACATCCGCAAGTCCGAGAAATCCGAAAGAGGATTTAGCGGCGGCGGCGGTGGTGGCGGAGACCGCTGGTAAATAACAAACCAATTTGTTAATTACAATGAGGTTGGGATAATATCCCAGCCTCATTTTTATTTCTCAAGGGCATAAACCGCCAGAATGTTGCTCATCGGCATTACCGGCACCGCCAAAAACTTGCCGTTCTTATAAAGAGCGCACATGCTTCCGCCATCCATATTCACTGCATCTCTTGCGCCAAGCTCAAGCATGGCATCCGCCATTGTGCTCAGAGTAACATCCTCAGGCACAACACATAGAATCAGCTTGCCATCCGCAGTTGCTCCCACCGCGCACCTGCGCGCCTCGTGAGTGGCCGCAGAAGCGCTAAAGCCATCACGCTTTACGTTTATGTCTTTCTTGCCATTGCGAACCAGCCTTGGTCCGCATGCTATCCCCGACACGCACCCGCTCCAATTCATGCGAGAATGGCCGTGTCTCTCAATAAACTTTATCTTTCCTTTTGAAGTAAAACCTATGCCCTGGCGCGCTCCACCCTGACAGACCAATTTTCCATTGATCAATATATCACCCAGAGGCTTCAAGTCCGGGGCGTAATATGTGCCGCAGATTGCTGCATAAGGTTTGAGACGACCGACCATAGAGCGAAAATGTTCTGACCTGCCCTTAGCGGCCACAGCAGGACATGCGCGATATTTCCCACCTGTCAAGTCGATTGTTATATACTCCGCTTTGAGCTTGTGCAGAAGCCCTCGCTGCGCAAATATCCCCAGTTGAGATGCAACTAGAACGCCAGCTATGCAAAGAGCCAATATCACAAAAACTAAACGCCCAAGTCGGCGCCTCGCCACGCGTCTTGCAGACAACGATTTCTCCTTATGTAAGCTCTCGAATTATCGTTCGCACCAATTTGTAGGGTCTCGGTTCTGTGACAATTACCCTGCAGCCGAGTTCGCGTTCGACCTCTTGGGGCGTTACATCATCAAGAAACGCGCCGTCCCTTACCGCGACCGATGGCACTATCACTGCGTCGCCAAGGTCCTGTCCGCGCAATTGGTCAATTATATCTCTGCCGGCTATAAGACCTGTCACTGTCACCATTTCACCAAATAAATGATTGGTTATCGGTTGCACTCTGACCGTAAGGTTCTCGCAATTGAGAGATGCCGCCCATTCACGTAATAGAGACGCAGAGAGGAGGCCTGTAACTACTGTTATTTTGACAGATCGTGATAATTTTGTCGGCAGAATGCGTGTGACGCGGTTTGCGCTCTCTTTGAACTGCCCTACCAACCCGACGCCGTTCTCGATTTGAGGGTATCTTTCATACGCCGCTACACTCAGCACAGGTTTGCCTGCGTTCAAATAGAACTCATCGGCCGGCCAAACAAGTCTTGTGCCCTTTTCGTGCATGCACAAGAGTTGCCAAACCTTGACCTTTTTTATTATACAACCTGAATAGTATCTTTCGATACTGTCGATCTGTGTTTTGTCGCCCCGATGCGCGCTTAGGCCAGCCGGAACAATAGCTATCGACTGCACCGTAGGATATCTGTCTGCCAAATCTCTTATTGAACGGTCCAAGTGCTTGCCGTCGTTTATGCCCGGGCATAGCACAATCTGCGTATGAAGCGATATTCGGGCTTTGGCAAGCGTATCTATCTGCGCGAGAATATCTGGCGCCTTGCGGCCCAGCATCTTTTCTCGCAGGTCTTGCTCGGTTGTGTGCACGGATATGTATAACGGGCTCAGGCGCATAGTTACAATGCGCTCAAGATCATCTTCGGTGACATTCGCAAGCGTAATAAAGTTGCCGTGTAGAAAAGAGAGCCGGTAATCGTCATCTTTAAGATAGAGCGGCTGGCGAAGTCCCTTGGGAAGCTGCTCAACGAAGCAAAATATGCAATTCGCGCCGCAAGTTCGCACGCCGTCGAAGAGAATATCTTCAAATTCCACTCCAAGCGTCATGTCCAAGTCTTTTTCGATTTCGAACCCAGCGGATTCGTCTCCACGCCTTATTCTTACTTTTAAAAACTCTTCAGAGCAATAGAATCGATAGTCTATGATATCCTGCAGCGGATGGCCATTTATGCTGACGATCTCATCGCCAATCTCCCAGCAAAGGTCCCGCGCTATGCTTCTTGGTTTGATGTATGAAATAACTCCGCCCAATTATAACTCCTCCAGACGCGCTTTTACCTCGTCAATGATCCAAGCCGGTGTGGATGCCCCAGCAGTCAGGCCGACGGTTTCCATTCCACGCACCCAATCGCCCTGAATCTCATCAGCGGTCTCAATATGATAAGTCGGCACACCCGATTGCCTGCAAATTTCAGCGAGCCTGTTGGTGTTGGCGCTGTTGCGGCCTCCGACTACAAACATGCCCTCAACCCTCGGCGCGAGGGCATGGGCGGCGCTTTGGCGATCGTGAGTGGCATAGCAGATGGTGTTGAATGCGACGACCTCCTTCGCGCTCTCGGCAATCTTTCCGACAACCTCGCCGAATCGCTCAGGCGTTTGGGTAGTCTGGCTCACTACCCCCACTCTCTTGCCTGACCAGTCGTAACCATCCACTTCCTCGGGCGAGCTGATGACTATCGCCTCGTCCCCAGCCGCGCTCTTGATGGCCTTGACTTCGCTGTGACCGGTGTCCCCGACCACGACAACAAGATAGCCCTCGGACGCAAGAGTCTCGACACGGCGGTGAACGTTGGCCACGAACGGGCAGGTGGCGTCGATTACACGCAGGCCGGCGTCTTCGGCCGACTTCATAACATCGCGCGGCACCCCGTGGGAAGGCATCACAATCGCCCCGCCATCGGCATCGGCGAGGCTCTTGACCACACGAACACCCTTAGCCTCCAGATCGGCTACCACCTGAGGATTATGAATCAGAGGGCCCAGCGTGGCCAGACCCTCACCCTTCTCGGCTTCACTTTGGACCAGGTCCAGGGCGCGCTTCACGCCGAAGCAGACACCCGCCTGGTCGGCTATGATAACTTTCACGATTAACCTACCCATCAAGACACAACCGCACAAGCGAGAACGATGAACCATCCGGGAATCTCTCCGTCGACACCACGCCGAACCCCTGCGCCAGGTAGAACGATGTCGGCCCCGAGCAGTTGTTGGCCGAGTCGTCACGGGCAAAGGTGTCCAGGCACTTCGCCTTTCTGGCCCTCAGTTCCTCGACAAGGTCGCTCAGGAGCATCCGGCCAAGCCCTTTACGCTGATGCATTTCCGCCACATACAGACACGTGATCATGACAGCATCTTCATCCAGGCCGCGTGCCAGGCTCGGGTACCTAGAAATGCCTGGTATGAGTCTCCACGGAGCATACTGGCAATACGCCACGGGCTCATCGTCTGCATACAGCAATCTGCCGCAAGCGCCATAGAGCCTAGCAGTGGAGCTGTACCAATCACGCTTGAGTCCAGTCTCTTCCTGGGTAAACTGCCCCGAGAAACGGTCGGGAGACTCCCAATACGCGCATGCTCCGCACGAGCCCGGCAAGTAGGGAAGGTTCGAGTCCGTTACACTCACGATACGAACATGCACTTCAGCCTCCCGTCTATTGAGATCGTCGGGGAAATCCGTTCCCCGACGCACGTTTCTCCCGATTAAATCGGGACGACTCACCTACCAAGACTTTGACTGGCGGAATGGATTTCCGCGATACTTGCGCCCTGGAACAGATTTCCAGGGCGATCAAACACGAAACATACCCCCGCCTGATCGGGATTTCCAGGGCGATCAAACACGAAACATACACCCGCCTGATCGGCTATGATAACTTTCATTTTTTGTCCAAATGCTTCAGCAATCCATACTCAACACCATCCGCCAGCGCTTGCCAGCTTGCTTCGATTATATTCTCCGAAACGCCGACCGTGCTCCAAACCTGGTTTTGATCACGCGATTCGATCACGGTGCGCACCTTCGCTGCTGTGGCAGCGTGAGTATTCACCACACGAACCTTAAAGTCGGTGAGCTTGATCTTGGCGAGTTCCTTGCCGTAGAACCGGTTCAATGCAAGCCTGAGCGCGTTATCCAGGGCGTGCACTGGGCCGTCGCCCTCCGCCACAGTGAACGCTTCGACGCCGTCGACGGCAATTTTCAGCGTAACCTCCGTGATCGGCTCTTCATTCGGCCCTCGCTTTTCCACAATAACTCGAAACCCCTTGAGATCAAAAAGTTTTCTGTATTGCCCAAGTGATTTCTTAAGCAGAAGTTCAAAACTTGCTTCGGCCTCCTCAAAAGTGTGACCCTCACGTTCTAAATGAGCAACTTGATCAAGCACTGCCTTGACCGCAGGGTCGCCCTTGCCGAGGTTCACCCCAAATTTCTTCGCATTCTGGACCACGTTGCTGCCGCCCGCATAAGATGATATCAAAATGCGGCGATCATTGCCCACAATCTCAGGAGCAAGATGCTCATAGGTCCTTGGGTTTTTTGCAACTGCATCTGCATGCACTCCAGCCTTGTGGGCAAATGCGCTCGCTCCAACGAATGGCAATCTATCATCAGGAACCAGATTCGCGATATCATCAACATAACGAGAAAGCTCAGTTATATCTCTCAATGCGCCTTCCGGCATGCAGCTAAGGCCCATTTTAAGCGTAAGAATTGGAATTATGGTGCATAAGTTGGCGTTGCCGCAGCGTTCGCCGATACCATTTACAGTTCCCTGAACGTGTGTGGCGCCTGCCTCAACCGCAGCGATGGAATCAGCAGCAGCCATACCCGAATCATTATGAGCATGAATGCCAACTGCAATTCCAGAGCGCTTAACGGCCTCTGCCGTCATTTCATAAACTTCTGATGGCAGCGCGCCGCCGTTTGTCTCACAAAGAGAAACGCACGATGCGCCAGCCGATTCAGCTCGCTTTAAGCACTCCAAAGCATATTCTTTATCGCTCTTGTAGCCGTCAAAGAAATGCTCCGCATCATAGATGACCTCGCGTCCCTGGCTCACCAGGAAATGCACCGTATCATAGATCATATCCAGATTCTGATCGAGTGGAATCCGAAACACATCTTTCACATGCAAGTCCCATGACTTTCCAAAAACCGTAATCACCGGAGCCCCAGATTCAAGAAGTTTCAGGATAAGCGGGTCATCGCAAGCAGCATACTTTGCCCTGCAGGTGCTGCCGAATGCCGCCAGCTTCGCATTTTTGAACTCGATATCCTTTGCGCGTTGGAAGAACTCAGTATCTGTGGCAGTAGCCCCCGGCCATCCGCCCTCAATATAGGCCATGCCAAATTCATCTAACTTGCGCGCAATTTTTATCTTGTCCTCAACGGAAAAGTTTACGCGCTCACTCTGCATTCCATCACGCAGGGATGTATCATATATGGCTATCTTAGGCAATTTGAACACTCCTTTATTCTGCATTTTTGCGGCTCAGCGGTTCAGTATCCCAACTTCGCCTTTGCGTAATTCACCAGCCCGCCAACTTCGATCAGCTCTCTCATGAACGGCGGGAATGGCTTGGCTTGGTATGTCTTGCCGGTTGTGACATTAGTTATCTTCCCTTCAGCAATGTCGACTTCCACCGTATCTCCGTTGGAAATCCCAGCCACAGCTTCAGGGCACTCCAGAATCGGTAGGCCCGTGTTGAGCGCGTTTCTGAAGAAAATCCGCGCGAAGGTATTGGCGATTATGCAAGATATACCAGATGCCAATATCGAAATCGGCGCATGCTCGCGCGAAGACCCGCAGCCGAAGTTATCCTCGGCCACAATGATATCGCCCGGCTTAACATTCTTCACGAAATCAGGATCGATATCCTCCATGCAATGTGACGCAAGCTCCTTAGGGTCGGTAGTATTCAGATATCGTGCCGGTATGATAACGTCCGTATCGACGTTGTCTCCGTATTTATGAACTGTTCCTTTAAGCATTATTTTGAATCTCCTTTATTTAATCACGGAAGCACGGAATTTGGGAAACACTGAAGAGCTAATTGGCTACTCTTCTGATCTCCAGCGGATGAGCATTGAAATTCAGCAGGAGTCCAATTTTACAGCCGGTCGCCTTGAGATAAGACCTCAACTGAGCAAAATGCACATCTTCCAACGCTTTAACTGCTTTGAGCTCGAGAACCAGAACTTGTTCGACAATCAAATCCAAAACGTGATTTCCCACAATCTGCCCGTCGTAAGTGACCTGAATCGGTTTCTGTGCTTCAAAAGCAATACCGCGCTTCGCAAGTTCAATCTTTAGCGCCTTTTCATAAACAGACTCCATGAAACCCGAACCAAGCTTCTTATGAACCTCTATAGACGCAGCTATGACTTTGCTTGTTAAGCTTTCGTGTATCAGCGGCTTATGAGTCATATGCTCTGAAATCAATTCCGTGTTTCCCTTTTTCCGTGCTTCCGTGATGATTAATTAGCTAAGCTCTTCAGGACTACCTAACCTGCCTAAGACAGCAGAGGCCGCTGCGATTGCCGGGTTGGCGAGGTAGACTTCAGACTTGCTGCTGCCCATTCGTCCTACGAAGTTTCTGTTAGTAGTAGCAACTGCCCGCTCGCCTGCAGCCAGGACGCCCATGTGACCTCCCAGGCACGGCCCGCAGGTGGGGGTGCTCACGGCAGCGCCCGCTTCCACGAATATCTCGGTCAAGCCCTCTTTGATCGACTGCAAGAATATCTCCTGAGTTGCTGGAATAACGATCAGGCGAACGTCCGGGTGGACTTTGTGCCCTTTCAAGACTTCCGCGGCAACTCTCAGGTCTTCAATGCGGCCGTTGGTGCATGAGCCAATAACAGACTGATCGATTTTTATATGCGTAGATTCGCTGATCGGCCTGGCGTTCTCAGGCAGATGCGGGAAGCTCACGATAGGCTCCAGCTTGCTCACATCTATCTCGATTATATCTTTATAGACAGCATCGGCGTCGCTCTTGTATATCTTATAATCTCTCTTCAGGCGGCCCTTGATGTATGCCATGGTGATCTCATCAGGCTCTATTATACCGTTCTTGCCGCCTGCCTCGATAGCCATATTGCACATTGTAAACCGGCCCGCCATTCCCATCTCGCGGATGGCCTCGCCTGTGAACTCCATCGAGCAATAGAGAGCGCCGTCGACGCCGATCTTGCCGATGGTGTAGAGAATCAGGTCTTTACCCGAAACCCACTTGGGCATTTTGCCGTAGTAGACGAACTTGATCGTCTCAGGCACCTTGAACCAGGTCTCGCCGAGCGCCATCGCGCATCCGAGGTCGGTCGAGCCGACTCCCGTCGAGAACGCGCCGAGCGCGCCATAGGTGCAGGTATGAGAATCCGCGCCAATTATAACGTCGCCGGGGCCAACAAGACCCTCGTCCGGCAGTAAAGTGTGCTCAACGCCCATCTTGCCAATCTCGAAGAAATACTTGATATCGTGCTTGCGTGAAAACTCGCGCATAATCTTTACAAGCTCAGCGGACTTGATGTCCTTGTTGGGAGTCGAATGGTCAGGCACAAGCGCAACACGTTCTTTGTCGAACACGGTCGGCGCGCCTATTTTCTCAAACTCTCTGATAGCGATGGGTGCAGTGATGTCGTTGCCCAGCGCCAAATCGAGCTTCGCTGAAATCAGCTCACCGGCCTCGACCGTTTCCTTACCGCAATGCGCGGCGAGTATCTTCTGTGTGATGGTTTGTCCCATGCTACTTCCTTTTTTTTCTATTTGAATCTTGATAGATATAGTTAATGGTTGGCGGTTGGCGATTGCAGGCTTGACCACAAAGCTATTATTGTAATTCCGACCTATCTAAAGCCGCCGTCACATTAAACGGCTTGAACCCCATCTTGTCCCAAAAGGCAACCGAGTGCTCGTTTCTGGCTGAATAGCCGACTTCAACGCGATCTATACCCTTTTTGTCTGCGATCTTTATCAATTCTTTGACCATCGCAACCCCTGCGCCTGCTCTGCGGGAGCCGCCGTTTACGCAAATATCGCTGATTGAGACTAACGCTCCACCTTTATATGCGGGTGGGCGCTGTTGGATGTTTGCGATTAGATAGCCTATGACGATATTGTCTGATTCGGCGACCAAAACTATCGATTTCAGGCTGTCAATCGTACCTGCAATATGCTTGGCGGTGTGCTTTTGGGCATCTTCATTCAGGGTATAGTATGGGTCGCGCTCCTGGTGAAAATCCAGGAGTTCGACCCATAGGCTTACGATTGCGTCCAGGTCTGATTGTTTTGCGCGTCTGATTATTAAGTTGTTAGTTAGTTCTGACAAGACTAGTCACCCGCCGCTGCTTTCGCAATCTCTCTCGCTCGGTCGATGAAATAATGCATCGTCTCGTGATCGATTTCGGGCGGCTCGGAGTGGTCTGTGTGTAAGATATATCCACCCCCACCCTTTACCACAGGCACAATCTTCTGCAGTTCGGCGTCGATTGCCGCGTGATCGTTCGAGATCAGCGTGCGGACGTCCAGACCTCCGAAAAACGCTATTTTATCGCCGAATCTTGAGAAAAGCGTTGGCAGGTCCATTCCAGCTTTGACCTCCATCGCCTGCAGGCAGTCCATACCAGCCTCAATCAACCCTGGCACGAGCGGCTCCACGTATCCGCACGAATGCACCAGCACCTTGCAGCCCAGCGAATGAGCGTAATCAAAGAGCTTCTTATGGCCCGGCTGCACTATCTCTTTATACATCGTCGGAGACATGAATGGCTTATTCTTGAAACCCATGTCTTCATAGAAAAACATACCGTCCGGCTTGCCCTCTTCGGCAAATAATACCTCAAGATGCTTGATCGTAAAATCAGAAAAAGTATTGACCATGTCCTTGACCCAATCAGGGTCTAGCGCCATGCCCATCAGCATATATTCATGACCGCAAACAGGGTGCATCTGCTCGAACGGAGGTACCCCACCCCAGCAGAAATATTTCTGCTTCTCTGCGGCATAAGCTTTTTCTTTACGATAGAACTCAAACTGTATCCGGCGCCTGTCCACATCCAGCAGATGCGGCTTTACTAGTTCTTCCCAACCAGAGCGTTCTTTGACGGCAAAATCTACGTGCTCAGGAGTGCTATCGTGCAATTTATGCCTGCGAAGCAGAGCGCCGTTGCCATCGCGAGTGAGCACGGTCTCCTCGGTTTCTTCTATGATCTCGTTCTTGAAATCGAGATCAGCAACGCAATCAATCCAGCCTGCTTCACGCATATCCTGACCAAAATGCTCAGCGACATCCTCTGCAGGGCCGATATGGCCTTCTTCTCGCCATCGCTTGACCGTATCTCCCCACGGGGAAATCTTTACCGGCAGCATATCAACCGGTTTGCGAGCTAACGCGGCTGTAAATCTTTCGTAACTAGTCATCATAAAACACTCCTCAGTCCTCGGTCGACAGTCAACAGTCGGGATTAGTTTACACGGGCGGCGATTTCTTGAACCGCCACCCCTTTGACATTAGAATAGCTTTCGCCAATCAGAGATTGCGACCGAACAGTGAGAGCAGTTCCCTTCCGGGCTTTCCGCTTTCCACTTTCAGCTTTCCACTCCTAAAGAATCGGCTTATCTTTCGGCTTTCCGCCGTCACCGCGCAGGGCTTCTAGGCGGATC